>CAJOFK010000018.1 GCA_905234015.1 uncultured Ruminococcus sp. | reverse complement strand
CTTCGGCGAAGCCTCTCAGTACGGTATCATTCTTATGTCGCTGATTATCATGTACTGCGTCATTTCCAATTACAAGAGCCAAAAGCTGGCGGCAACGGAGACAGAGCTTAATATGGCTACGGAGATTCAGATCGGCAGCCTGCCTACAATATTTCCCGATAGAGCGGAGTTTGATATCTACGCTTCTATGGATCCCGCGAAGGAGGTCGGCGGAGATTTCTACGACTTCTTTATGATTGACGATGACCACCTCGCGATAGTTATTGCGGATGTATCTGGCAAGGGCGTTCCCGCGGCGCTGTTTATGATGTCGTCAAAGATTTATATCAATGACCACGCTACTATCGGAGGCTCTCCCGCGGAGATACTCGAAAGAGTTAACAAGCTTGTTTACGCTAACAATAAGGCTCATATGTTTGTGACAGTATGGCTCGGCATACTCGAAATCAGCACAGGAAAGCTCACAAGCTCCAGCGCGGGGCACGAGTATCCGATGATAAACCAAAACGGCAAATACGAAGTGCTGAAAGATAAGCACGGTCTTGCAATCGGCGCGATTGATATTTCCAAGTATGTGAATACCGAAGTTCAGCTTAAAAAGGGCGACAGCATATTTGTTTACACCGACGGCGTCGCTGAGGCTACAGACGCTAACAACGAGCTTTTCGGTACAGACCGTACAGTTGACGCCCTCAACGCTGTTCCGAAGGGCGCTTCGCAGAAGGAAGTGCTCGAGGGCGTACGCGCCGCTGTTGACGCTTTTGTAAAAGAAGCGCCTCAGTTTGACGATTTGACTATGGTCGGACTGAAATACAACGGTCCCGCGGAGGTGTAATAATGAAAGAACTTATAGTTGAAGCTGATAGAATGAATCTGCCTCAGGTGCAGATGTTTATCGACGAACAGCTTGAAGAGGCGGGCTGTCCGATGCTTACGCAGACGACAATCGATATAGCCGTTGAGGAGCTGTTTGTCAACATCGCAAACTACGCCTACGGCGACGGAAACGGAAAAGCCGTGGTTCAGGTAAGTGTGCATGAAGAGCCGCTTTCCGTTGAGATAACCTTTATCGACAACGGCGTACAGTATGATCCTCTCGCTAAGGCTGACCCCGATACCACGCTTTCCGCAATGCAGCGCCAGATAGGCGGTCTCGGTATATTTATGGTGAAGAAGATTATGGATGATATATGCTATGAATACAAGGACGGGAAGAATATCCTCACCATAAAGAAAAATCTGAATTAAAGGGAATAAATCAACTGCCTTCAAACTTATATTCGGAGGGGATAAAATAGCCATCCGATTTTTACAATAGTTAAACGAAGGAACAAGCTGAAAGCAGTTTCGCAAATCCATAATCGACTTTATTACCTCAAAGAAGCTCACCGGTTTTTCGGTGAGCTGATTTTTTTGTATTTATTCAAAGGCTCAAGCAAAAAATAAAAAGTTTTCTGCCGGTACTATATAGACTTTTTGCACGGTATCATATATAATTAAAATGTTCGGATTTAACGAAATTTTGCCGTTAGAAAGTATAGCGGGAAATTTAATTGAATTATACACAGAATTAATATGAATTCATACAGCTTTTAAAAGGAGTATTATGGAATATTCAATTACTTTATCAAAACTTTTCAATATCAAAGAGGAGTATGCTCAGAACATCATCACTCTGCTTGATGAAGGCAATACGATTCCTTTTATCGCTCGTTACCGTAAAGAAATGCACGGCTCAATGGACGATCAGCTTATTCGTGAGTTCAGCGAAAAGCTTGAATACCTGCGCGGACTCGATAAGCGCAGGGAAGAAATTCGCGAGCTTATAAACGGTCAGGAAAAACTGACTGATGAAATCAGCGCGGCTCTCGATAAGGCGCAAACACTGAGCGAGCTGGAGGATATTTACCGTCCGTTCAGACCTAAGCGCAAAACAAGGGCTTCTGTCGCTAAGGAGCGCGGATTGGAGCCTCTTGCGGCAGAGATTCTTAAGCAGGAAGAGAGCTTTACTCCTTTAGAATACGCCGAGCAGTTTGTTAGCGCGGAAAAAGAGGTGCTGACTGCGCAGGACGCAATCAACGGCGCTATGGATATTATCGCCGAGCAGCTCTCCGACAGCGCTGAAATCCGTAAAAAACTGAGAAGTATCTGCCATATCAGCGGAGTGTTGAAATCCGTTGCCGCCGATAAGGATAAGGACAGCGTATATACTAACTACTACGATTTTTCGGAGCCTGTAAGAAAGATTGCGGGGCACCGTATCCTTGCCGTAAACAGGGGAGAGAAAGAGGGCTTTCTGAAGGTCAGCATTGAGCTTGACAGCGAATATCCTCTCAGCATTATAAACAGTTCAATTGATAAGAATACAAATTCCTTGTGCTCGGAAATTATAAAAACCGCGGGCGAGGACGCGTATACAAGACTTATTTTCCCGTCAATAGAGCGTGAAATCCGCTCCGAGATGACCGATACCGCGTCGGAAAACGCGATGAAGGTTTTTGCTACTAATCTTAAGCAGCTTTTGATGCAGCCTCCCGTTAAGGGAAAAACGGTTTTAGGGCTGGACCCGGGCTACCGTACCGGTTGTAAGGTTGCCGTTGTAGACGATACCGGAAAGGTTCTCGATACCGCCGTTATCTATCCGACTCATTCGGAAATTAAGATAGCTCAGTCTAAAAAGAAGCTGCTGGAGTTTATAAGAAAGCACAATGTTGATATTATCTCTATCGGCAACGGTACCGCAAGCAAGGAAACCGAGATGTTTGCCGCCGACGCTATAAAAGAAGCGGACCATAAGGTTTATTATATGGTCGTCAGCGAGGCGGGAGCTTCCGTTTATTCCGCCTCTAAGTTAGCCGCAACTGAATTGCCGGAGCTTGATTTAACGCTTCGAAGCGCGGTTTCTATTGCGAGAAGATTACAGGATCCGCTCGCGGAGCTTGTTAAGATTGAGCCGAAGGCGATAGGAGTAGGGCAGTATCAGCACGATATGCCGCAGAAAAGGCTCGGCGAAACGCTCGACGGCGTTGTTGAGGATTGCGTAAACTCAGTAGGAGCCGACCTGAATACGGCGTCGCCTGCTCTGTTGCTGAGGGTATCGGGCTTAAACGCGAGTGTGTGTAAAAATATAGTGGCTTACCGTGAGGACAACGGAGCTTTTAATTCTCGTGCAGAATTAAAGAAAGTGCCGAAGCTAGGTCCTAAGGCGTTTGAGCAATGCGCAGGATTCCTTCGTGTACCCGAAAGCCGCAATCCGCTTGATAATACCGGAGTTCATCCCGAGAGCTATTCCGTAGCAAAGGAACTGCTTAAGCTCGCAGGGTATACCGATTCGGAAATTAAGTCCGCAAAATTCGGCGATTTACCCGCAAGAGTAAAGAAGCCCGGAGCAAAAAGCCTTTCGGAAAAGCTCGGTATCGGGCTTCCTACCTTTAACGATATCGTAAAGGAGCTCGCAAAGCCCGGACGCGACCCGCGTGACGAAATGCCTAAGCCGATGCTGCGCTCGGATGTGCTTGATATCAACGACTTAAAGGAAGGAATGGAGCTAAGCGGTACGGTGAGGAACGTAATTGACTTCGGAGCGTTTATTGATATCGGAGTTCATCAGGACGGACTGGTACATATTTCTCAGATTTGCGATAAGTTCATAAAGCACCCTTCTCAGGTTCTGAAAGTAGGCGATATTGTAAAGGTTAAAGTCCTTTCCGTTGATGTTAAAAAGAACAGGATTTCGCTTACAATGCGCACGAAATAACCCGAGTATAATTCCATTATAGCATTATAAAGAAAGTCGGTTTTTTGATTTTAAAAAACCGGCTTGTTTTTTTCTGTTGTTTTATTCAAATTAACTGAATTACAATTATGTAACCTGTGAAAAATAGTAGTATTTTTCATTGCGCCGAAGTTCACTTTATGCTATAATATGAATACAATGGAAGAAGTATTTCTTTTTGCTCTTTTAAGCGGAAATTTACTTATTAAAATTAGCCTAAAGCGGTATGATTTTACCGCTGAGAAAGGAGAAGGGATATATGAAAAAATTATTATCAATCACTCTTGCGCTGCTGATTATTATTTCAGTCTCGGTTGTATCGGCGTTCGCGGAAGTGAATGCGGTTGAAATTACCGAGGACGGAACTTACAGCGTAGGAGCCGAATGCGGTAAGCTTGTAATTAACGGAGCTAAGGCTATCGTTAATCTTACGGATGTATCAATGACCTCCGAGGGACTTGGTTACTCCCCGGTTTTGGTTACTAATAACGCGGAGGTAACTTTTGTTATTAACGGTACCAACGAAATTACGGGTGACTCTAAAAAGGAATCCTGCGGTATTCAGGTTGATTTCGGCTCTGACGTAACGTTCGAGGGCGAGGGTACGCTCAATGTAACCGGCGGTATGTACGGCGCGGCTATAGGCTCCTTTGGTACAGGTACCAACATCCCCGAGGATCAGAGAGTTCAGGTAGGTACAATTACCGTAAACAGCGGTGAAATAAACGCTTACGCCGGAAGAAGAGGCTCCGGTATCGGCGCGGGATACCACGTTAACGGTAACTGTGTTACAATCAACGGCGGTAAAATCCACGCTTACGGTCAGGAGTGCGGCGCGGGTATCGGCTGCGGCTACGGCACAAGCGGCGGCGCAATCGGTGTTGCGGCTGTCGGCGAGTACGATTCCGGTAAGATTGTTATCAACGGCGGCGAGGTTTATGCGGCTACAACTAAGGACGCGGACTTCAACACCCGTGATTACGCAACTCTTAACGCTAACGACCCCGGTTCATTTGCGGCAGGAATAGGCGGCGGCTACGGCGCTTCAGCTTCCGATATTCAGATTAACGGCGGTAAGGTTGTTGCAATCGGTTCATGCGGCGGCGCGGGTATCGGCGCTGGACGCGGAACAAGCAGCGCCTCAAAGTATAATAAAAACGCTTATAAGGCGAATATAAAAATCGGCGGAAATGCCGATGTAACAGCTATCGCCGCTACTTCAAGGTTAAACGAGCTCAACAGCGGCGGCGCGGCTATAGGCAGCGGACGCGGCTCTCATACAGGCGGAAACATTGAGATTAAAGGCAACGCCAAGGTTTACGCTCTTTCCGCTACTCAGGCTCCCGCAATCGGCGCGAGCAAGCAGAAATCTCCTGTTGACGGCACAATCCCGAAGGCTGAGTCAATCGTTGTAGGCGATAACGTTAACCTCTACGCCGTATCTATGGCGCAGTACGCGGTTGATAAGGACGCCGAAACTCTTTCGATTGACCCTAAGTATTTCGGAAGCTCCGACAGATATTTCTTCGGCGAGGACGCTGCTGCTATTTCGGACTGCAACGATGTTACTGTTGAAAGCCCGAACGGCAAAAAGACTTATGTAGCTCCCTGTGATTCCGTTTCGGTATGGTCAAGAATCGTTGAGTTTACTGAGCCCTCCGATGATAGTGAGGATGCAACTCAGTCCGCTTCCGGCTCCGCGGCAGGCTCCGGTGCCGGCTCGGGAGCAGATACAGGTAACGATGACGAGGATGACGACGATAATCTTGTAACTAAGACCTCTCTCGGAATCGTAACTCCGCTTGCTATGGCTGTACGTTTTGAGGACGGTTCGGTTTACTATTCCGGTGATACGGTTGAAATCGAAATCGGCAAGGAATATAAATTCCAGATGTGCTGCGTTGACTGGAGCACAAGAGACGATAACGGCGAAAAGAAGGTTCATAAGGAGTACGAGGTATTTACCTCTCCTCAGCACGGAATCTATTCCGACGAGGGCCTCGGACTCAGAGGAACCGTAGTTTACACCGTAAAAGTTTCAAATAAGTTCGACGAGCGCAGTTATGACGAGGCTTCAAAGTGCTTCGTTCTTCCTAAAGGCGACGCTGTACTCAGAACTGACGTAAACAAGTGCTTTATGGCTTACCGCTTTACCTTTAAGAGCGGCGACTATAATAAGCAGACCGGTATCGATAAGGTCGTATACGATACAGGCAGGGAGCACGAGAATACTCTTGAGGATTTCCGTTACAACAAGCCTCTTGAGTTCCTCTCCGTTAACCTTCCTTTAGGTTCAACAATCAAGGCTATCGCTTACGATAACTACGAGAAAATCGGTGAGGCTGATGTATTCGTCAAGATTGACGAGGAAAACCCTGACCGCAGCTATACGACGTATGAGTGGGATTATTAAAATATAGAATTATTTAATTTTGTTATTCCCTACCGTATTTATTCGGTAGGGAATATCTGTGATTTTGGTGATAATATGAAAAACTTAAAAATTTCCCGAATTTTAACCTTAAAACGTATAACGGCGCTTGCTGCGGCAGCTGCGGTTATACTTACCTTTGCTTCATGCACCGGCGTAGATCCTAACGTGAAGCAGAAAGAAAGCACGGCTTCTTCCTATAAAGTCGAAACCGCTCCGAACGAAACTCAGGCTGAGTCTGAGGGCTTTAACGCTTACGGCGACGGACTGACCGATCCCGTTAAGCTTAAGGGAGTTAAGATTAGCGTAAAGGACTATGCAATCAGAAGCTACGAGCTTGCTTTCCTGCTCGGTACGGGCAGCTTTAAAAATCCGTCAAAGCTTCCTATAGACCTGCTTACTCAATACGGATTCTCTCATCTTTACTATAAAAATCTTTATGAGATTCCTAAGAATCAGCTTATGGCATGCGAAGCGCAGGAGTCTGATATTAAGAAAATGCTTAATATTTATTTCGGTGAAATGAAGCTTGATTTAAAGAAATCGACGCTCTACAATAAGGGCGATGAGAAGTTTGAACTCTGGCTTCCTGAATACGGTACAAATGTATATTACCGTGTTGACGCTGCCGATGTTTCAAAAAACAAGGTTAAGATTATCGTAACATTCTTTAATGAATTCAAGAAAAGCTCAAAGCTCGGCAGAACTACAATGACAGTAAAGCTGAAAAAAGGCAAGCCGGTTATTTCCGAGCTTAAAGTAGGTTAACCATATGGATAATAATTCTAATCTTGAAGCCGAAAACGCTAAACTGCGCAAGGCTATAAAGGATATTTCCGCTCATATGGCGGAGATACAAAAAATCATCGACGGGCTTGACCTCAGCCCGGATGAAAAAGAGGAAAAGCATGTAACTGACGAGGACGTAAAGAACCTTCTTAAAAAATACTCCTCGCTGTAAATTTTAAAGGAGAGCGCCTGTTCGCTGATTGATTATGTTTAAAAAGCTTGCACTTGTTTACAACAGAATCAAGGATAATAAAGGGGGAATTTTCTCCCTTTTAGGTGTTTCGCTTATTATCCTCGCGCTCTCTGCCGCGGTTTATGTTGTCGGAGATTATTTTACGTCTTTATATGACGGCGAAGGCGCTGTTACTTCCTGGGCGTATAATTATACCTCGAATCCCGGCGCCGTCCCCGACAGGGAACTGCGTATCGTTAATACTCAGAACCCTATTGTTACCGAGTCGGCTGTAAAAAAGCAGAATATCTATCTTACAAAAACCTTTGAGCCGATGAAAAAGTCAAAAACACTCGTTGTTTTAACTGACCATTCTCCGATAATAATTACGGTTAACGGTAAAGAGATATATAACAATCAGTATGATACCGCGGATTATGTAGGAAACTGTTATAACGCCGTAAGGCTTGAGGCGTCCGAGCGCGAGCAGGAGGTTGAGGTTTTCCTTAAGCTTCCGCTTTCGGTGAGATTTGAGTCGTACTTTTCAAATTCGGAAAACACTGCCTTCTCGCTTACCTTGAACCTGATTTTAGGAATAATTTTACTTGTGCTCGGTATTGCGGCGCTGATTGTCTTTGCTGTTTTATCGCTTAAAAGACGCAAGATTTACCGTTCGGTTACGACGGCTTTTCTGTTTGCATATACGGGTATTGCCCTTATGATGTTAAACATTTCCGACGCGACTTATATTTTTAACGCTCCGTTCTGGCTGAGCGTTAAAACAGCGGCGGTTCATCTTATATTCGTCTTAGGCGTATGCTGTATCTCGGCGCGATTTTTACCGCGCAAAAAAAGCCTCAGAACAGCAGGAGCGGCGGCAGGGCTGATTCTGCTTGCGAGTATTGCTTCGTTTGTTCCGGCGTTGTTTGTAATCGCTGAGGCTGTTATTTCCGTTACCGCCCTCACTTACGCGGTTTACGCTGCTTACTGCTTTGCGCAGCTTGTGATAAAGCGTATAATGTACGCGGTTCCGGCTTTTGTTGTATGCTCTTATTATGCTATGACTGCGCTGCTTGCGGGTATGTTCCTTATGCTCAGGGCGAACTCGATGTACGCTTACGCGGTTTCGCTTACGACGCTTGTAGTTGTAGGCACGCTTGAGTATTTCAACATCGCCTACTTCCGCTATAACCGTAAAAACAGCGATTTACAGGAGCAGACGCTCCGCTACGGCGACTCTGTAAACGATATCTCCTTCTTTATCCGCAATATGCTTATGTGCGAGGATAAGGAAACTTTCTTTGATACCGCCGTAAGTGAGATGCGCGTTCTCTTAGAAAAATACAACAGCGATAATTCCGGTATGTGCTGCAGCGCGGCAGTTAAGGATGAAAACGGCTATAAGGAAATTGTTAACGATGGGATTTCCGCCTGCCGTTATGAAATTATTGAGAAAAACAGCCTGAAGAATAATAGGGACTGTATTTTCTCGGAAACATATTTTGATTTTGTATTCAAAAAGGAGTCCGAACTGATCGCGGTTATTCATTTTGAAAACGTCGTAAACGGACTTGACCTTTTCTTTATAAATATGATTGAAACCGCTTACTGCGGGCTTGAGATTGCCTATCAGAAGGTATTTAACGGTCAGCAGGGTAACCTCGATGTTATCTTTACCGAGCTTGCCGAGAATACCGAGGTTGATAACGGATATTCTCCGGAGCATCTTGTGCATATCGCGCATTATGTTTATATTTTATGTAAAAAGCTCGGGTTCGGTGAGGAAGAGGCAAAGAGAGCTTCGCTTGCCTCGAAGCTTCACGATATCGGAAAAATGGCAATCCCGAAGAGTATTATCAATAAAGCCGGAAGGCTTACTAAAGAGGAGCAGATTGTCGTCAGCTGTCATACCAAGTTCGGATACCTTATCCTTTCAGCGTACAGAGACGATCCGCTGCTTTGCGACGCGGCGGTTATCGCGCGTTATCATCACGAAAGATACGACGGAACGGGTACCAACGAGCTTAAGGGCGAGGATATCCCGCTAATTGCGCGTATAACAACGGTCTGCGACGTATACGACGCGCTCGTTTCCGAGCGTTCATATAAAAAAGCGTGGAGTACTGAAAAGGCTCAGAGCTTTATGAAGGAAAACGCGGGAATTATCTTTGACCCGAAGCTTGTGGATATTTTCCTTAAAACCTTAAACGAGGATGAATCGGTGAGTCAGGAGGCGGAATAATGGACGATAAAAAATCAAACGCTCCGGTTTCCGCAGGAACGCCGGATAACAGCGGCAAGCGTAAACCGCTCGGCGCCTTTAAAGAGTATAAAAGATTTAAATGGTATCATATTATTGTCGCGGTTATAATTCTGATTGTTGCGGCGCTGTTTGTCGGCTGGTTTGTTAAGCCTGCGAAAGCGCTTAACGTCGCTGTTCTTGATAAGACCGTTTTATCCTACGCGGATGATGAAAATATCGTTAAGGATACGGTTTACAGAAAGCACAGGGGATTTTTCTATCTCCTTAATCAGCAGAAGTACGTTAAGAGCGACGGCTTTAATTACGATTTTCAGCACGATTATTACGGCCCTATGCTCAACGAGGACGGAGAATTCGACCATAATGTCGACCTTGAAAACATAAAGGAAAAGCCCGACCTCGTATATCTCTCAGACGCATACGGCCTCGGTAACGATTCTTACGGTTACTATAACGGCGGCTCTCCCGAAAACGCGGGTATCGACTCGGATGATATGTCGGTAATTTCCTTCGCTTATGAAAGCGGCGCGACTATTCTCGGCGAGACGACTTTATTCAGCGCGCCTCTATCAGATTCCGTTTACTCACAGCTTAGCACGCTTTTCGGAATAAAGCCAAAAAAATGGATTGGAAGATATATTGTTGATTTACAGGATTTCACCGATGTTCCCGACTGGGCTGTTCCGATGTACGAGCAGCAGGAGGGCGTTGAATGGCGTTTTACGGGACCCGGAATCTTACTTGTATCAACCGAGGGAAAGATATTAATCCTTGAGCAGAATACCGATTTTAACTCTAAGGATCTTCTGACCGTTTATATAAACGATAAATATAAGGACGAGTTCCCCGGACCTGCAAACTGCAATTTCTATAACTGGTTTGAGCTTATAGAAACTAATTACGGAACGGAGAATATCGCTACCTTCGACTTTGACCTGAATGAAACGGGTATGAAGAAAATCAAGGATATCTCTAAAACTCCGCGTTTTTGCGCGATAGCGAGAAAGCAGGAGAAAAACCACGCGCCCGTATATTATTTTTCGGGAGATTTTAACGACTATGTTTCCGGCGACAGGTTCGGCAACTTCCTTTTCTCAAACGAGTTGTTTAAGTTCCTGTCCTTCGACAGGCAGGGAGATATCTCTAATTTCTACTGGAATTTTTACAACCCCTTAATAAGAAAAATCCTCAGCGATACCGAGTCCTCTCAATATACCGCCGAATCTGAGGAGCATAAGGAGGTTTCCCGCGTAAACAACGGCACCTTCCAGGTTTTACAGGATAAAAAGTGGAAATCGCTTAACTTAAAGGCTGTTTCCGTAAATGCCGAGGAACCCGGTAAAAAGACGTATTCGCGCGATTTTACCTTCTATGAGGAGCTTGTAAATTCTGCCTCAAAGCTCGGCGTGAACTGTATTGTCGCAAAGGACCTCCTGCCGCCCGAATTCTACACGGCAATAAGCCGATACAATAAGGATAACAGCAAATCTCCGCTTTATATAATGCAGCATGTATCCGCTCCCGACGAACTTGAAATGAAGGATTATGTAAGCGACAGCGGACTTAATAAGTGGAAAAAAGCCATAAAAACCGTCGTTGACGCAATTCACGGAAGAACCTCCGCAAAAACCGAAAAGCTCGGCGAAGCGGCGTATTTTACGGACGTTTCAAAGTATCTTCTCAGCTTTACCGTAGACCCCGAAATTCAGAATTATACCGAAATTGAGGGACTTGACAGCTTCAGTTACAGCGGGCGCTACGTTCAGCAAAACGACGGAATAAACGGCTTTGCGGCTTATCTTTACGATAAGGTTGAGGCGTGCTCAAAGCAGTACGGTTACTTAACGCCTGCCTCTGTAAGCGCAAGGCTTGAGCGTTTATCGGGAATGACCTTTGTGAAAAAGAAGAATACCTACCTTTTCACGGGTATCGAGAACGAAAAATGCACTCAGTATTATTTTAACGATATTAAATTCAGTAAGGAAGCCCTTAAAAATACCGGCTCTCAGTCTGGCGATTACGACGGACTTCAGATGATTCTCGGCGAGGTAAATAATTCACTTGAATCGGTTGTTTTATCGGGAATTTCCTACTCGAATATAAGCGCCTGCTATAAGCAGTCCGCCGTAACGGAGGGTGAGCAGGGAAGAAAGCTCGTTGAGGCGCTGAGCGCCGTAAGAGATTCCGAGTGCCTCGGAGCTGCGGTTTACGACCTTAACGATAACTGGACTCAAACCTCCGAGAGTATGCTGCCCTTTACTGCCGACGACGGAAACAGTCATATGTGGCAGAATGTCTGCGACGAAGCTCAGATGACCGGCGTTGTCGCTATGGACAGCAAAAAGCCGTCCGAGGCGGGGCTTGTGCTCACCGACGACGATTTGGTTCAGGCGATGTCGCTTTCCTCGGACGCCGGATATATGTATATTATATTACAGCTTTATGATGTGCTCGATTACGACGCTGACGCGATGTTCGTAGGTTTAGATACCTTCCAGCGCAACGACGGCGAATACTTCTACGCTAAAAAATTCACCCCGAACTCGCTTTCGGGTATGGAGTTTGTTCTCCGATTTGATGATAAGCAGAAAGCGGCTCTCTATGTTACAAAAACCTACGACCGTTCAAACGGAAAGGCGTATACTAAAGAGAGCTATAACGCTAAATATAATAAAGTAAGCGACCTTGTGTACGGCGGCTTCCAGACCGGCGACACCCAGTTCTATCAGACGGGCTCAACGATTTATGTTCGCCTGCCGTGGACGTGGCTTAATATCGCCGACCCAGCTCAGAAGCTCGTGCTCAACGATAAAAAGCCCTCAAAAACCAGGCTTAAAACCGCGTCTACAAACGGCGTTCTTCCGTCGGTTATGATAGGAGAGAGAAAATCGGGAGACTTAGTCTACGGCTTCCCCGAAACAAAGCACGACCCCGGTTATAAGGTGTTTAAGTGGAGTAAATGGGAAAAGGCCGATTACGAGCTGAGAGATAAAAACAGCTTTACGATTCTTAAAAACTACTATTCTGAAAATTAGAGGTAATTTTGAAATACGAACTATTAGCCGTTTTCGGACTGTTTTTCTGCCTCATTATAATTGGTATTGAGTACCTGTTTCACTACAGGCTCGCGGAACAGCAGGACGAAAAAAAGGTCAACGACCGTCAAATCGATCAACGGGTAAAAATCAGGGTTGAGGGAATAATCTTCGCGCCGACCGATTCAAGCCGAATAAGCGAGATTGAGGCTTTAACCCGTGATATTGACAATAACTACGAGGTCTACGAAAAGTCAATCGCGATAATCGAAAAAATGCGTGACCGGTTTGATGAAACAGAAAGCGAATATCAGGAGCTTAATCAGCTTATCGACAGGGTTGATGAAATCGTCAACCCCGTGGGTATCTATGCTTCAATGCTCGATTCATCGGATATTTATCATAAAAGCTACGCTTTGCGCAGGCTTGCGGACCTTGACGCAAAGGAATACCGCGATGTGATGATAGAGCTTTCTCACGATAAGCACAGGGATCTCGCGTATAATGCGGCGATGGCGCTGGCTAAGTTCGGCGACGCCGAGAATGTCGCCGCCTTCCTCTTAAGCATTCAGGACGACAGGCTTTATTCGGGAAGAATTATCAACGAGTTTTTTGATGATTTTAACGGCGACCGCGCAGAGCTTGCAAAACTGCTTTTTGAAAACTGCAACGAGTATATGAAAAGCAATATCATCAAGGCGATTTCACCGTATAAGCTTGAGGAATATCATAAAATGTACGTTGAGTACAGTACGAGTAAAAACTTCCAGCTTAAGGTTGCTTCAATAAAAGCCCTCGCCGCTTTCGGCAAGCCCGAGGACGAGCAGCTTTTGCAGATTGCCGCTCAGGATAAGGAATGGGTAATAAGAGCCTCGGCAGTAAAGGGGCTGTCCCTTTTAAATACTCCTACAGCTCTCGCAACCGTAAAAAATGCCCTGCGTGATAAGGAATGGTGGGTTCGTCAGACCGCCGCGAAGGCTCTGACGTCAATGGAAATTTCTCCGAGCGATTTAGAGGATATCCTCGGCGGCTACGACAGGTTTGCCGCGGATGCCGTTAAGTCAGTACTGTATCGTAAAATTGACAGCTTAACGTAGTATTTACTGCGAAAAATTTTTGAAAGGATGAGGCGAATTGAATTTTTTGAACGGCGTCAGAAGTTTTATTGTTGTATTCAACTACTTTTGTATGGCTTTCACTCTGCTCTTAAGCTTAATATACGTTATTCAGATGTTTGTTTCGCTGTTCAGAGTTCGCCGCGATTATGAAAAACACTTCTCGGACGATTATATAAGATATACCGACAGCAACAATCTTCTTCCGATTTCGCTGATTATTCCCGCGTTTAATGAGCAGGAGAACATTGTTCAGAACGTGCGCTCTCTTATGAAGCTCAACTATCCTGAATATGAGATTATTGTTGTAAACGACGGCTCAACCGATAAGACGGGCGAGCTGCTTATTGACGCGTTTGAAATGCATTTGATTGAAACCTCAATCCGCTATCGTATTCAGACTAAAACTATCCGCGGAGTTTATTACAGCAAAAAATATCCCAATCTCCTGTTTGTGGATAAGGAAAACGGCGGTAAATCCGACGCGCTCAACGCCGGAATAAATATATCGTCATTCCCGCTGTTTACGTGCCTTGACGCCGATTCGCGAATTGAAAAGGACGCTCTTCTGATGCTTTCGCTCGAGTTTATCAAGGATTCCAGAACAGTTATCGCGGGAGGAATCGTCCGTATCGCTAACGGTTCAAAAATCGTTAACGGCGAGTTCAAAGGCTTTTCAATGCCGAAAAAGCTCGTTGAGAGGTTCCAGATTGTCGAGTATTACCGCTCGTTTTTATCGGGACGTGTTTTCTGGAGCGCCTCAAATTCTCTGCTCGTTGTTTCCGGAGCGTTCGGACTTTTCAGGAAGCAGACCGTTATCGACGTCGGAGGATATAAAACGAATACAATCGGCGAGGATATGGAGATAGTAGTCCGTATTCACCGCTATTTAAGAAAGAAAAAAATTAAGTATAAGGTAATATTTAACGAGCTTTCTATCTGCTGGACTCAGGGACCGATGTCGCTTAAGGATATCCGTTCCCAGCGCAGACGCTGGCAGATAGGCCTGATGGATACGCTGATTTCTCACCGTGCGATGACCTTTAATCCGAGATACGGCGCGGTAGGGCTTTTGTCGGTGCCGTACAACTGGATTTTTGAGCTGTTCGGAGCTGTTATTGAAACAATAGGTTATTTCCTTATTCCGTTCTCGCTGTTGATGGGAGAGCTGAATATGTTCTTCTTCGTGATGTACTTCCTGCTTGCCGTTATGCTCGGAATCATCCTGTCCGAGGGCAGCCTCGTGCTTGAACAGTATACTCACCGCGCGACAATGACGGCTAAGCAGAGTATTTCGATTTCAATTTACGCTATCTTAGAGAACTTCGGCTACAGGCAGATTATCTCGCTTTTCAGGCTTGAGGGTATTCTCAAGTACAGAAAGCTCCGAAAAACGTGGGGTAAAATTAAGCGCAAGGAGTTTGAACAATGAAAAAATATGTATTTACTATTCTTGCCACCCTGCTTGTGCTGTTCTTCCTCGCTCAGACGGGTATCCTCGCTCCGTTCGGAATTAAACAGCTTTCCTTCTTTACGCGTGAAGCCGTAAAAAAGACCGAAGCCGACAGCGTGAACGAGGAATATACCGACGTTCAAAACGACTTAAGCTATAAGTTCAAAGCCGAGGACGAGTATTTCCGCATATATAAAAACGGCGAATGGAAAAAGCTTTATATGAGCGGAGTTAATATCGGAGCCTCGGAGCCCGCGCTTTTCCCGGGCGACCTTACTATTAAGTATGAAACATATCTAAGATGGTTTAAAAATATAAGTAAAATGAACTGCAACTGTATTCGTGTATATACGACTATGCGTCCGCAGTTTTACCTCGCTTTAAATGACTTTAATAAAAAAGCTAAAAACCCTCTTTATCTTTTCCAGGGAATATGGGTAAACGAGGATGATATCGAGCGCCTCGGAGACGTTTACGCCGAAAACGGAAAGATCCTTAACGGCTTTAAAAACGACGCGCTTACTACGGTTGACGTAATCCACGGCAAGGCGGTTATCCCCGAAACCGCCGGTAAAGCTTCGGGAACGTATCATACCGATGTATCGCGCTGGCTTGCGGGCTGGATTATCGGAATTGAGTGGGATCCTAACCTTGTGCTTAATTCAAACGAACAGCACCCCAACAAGCGCAACTTTGACGGAAAGTATCTTTATACTCAGTCGGCGACTCCGTTCGAGGCATTTTTATGCCGCGCGGGAAACGCTTTAATCGAGCACGAAACGACTAAGTATAAGTATCAGACTCCGCTCGCTTTTACGAACTGGATTACAACCGACCCGTTAAGTCATCCTAACGAGCCTCATTACGACGAGGATAAGGCGACCGTTAATACCGAGAATATCAAGTTTCGAAACTTTTCCGCGGGAATGTTCGTTTCTTACCATATTTATCCGTATTACCCCGACAGCCTTAATTTCCAGGAGGATTATCTTAAAAACCTTGATGAAAAGGGTAATGTCGATACATATACAGCCTACCTTAAGGACTTAAAGCTCGTTCATACTCAGCCGATGCTGGTTGCCGAGTTCGGAATTCCGACCTCGCGCGGAATGGGCCACGAAAGCGTTATGGGGTATAATCAGGGCGGCGTTGACGAAACCGCTCAGGGCGCAATGCTGATTGATATGATGGAGTCGATTCAGGATACAGGCTACGCAGGTTCACTTGTGTTTACCTGGCAGGACGAGTGGTTTAAGCGTACCTGGAATAACGTTATGTACGATATCGCCGACAGACGTCCGTTCTGGAGCAATATTCAGACTACCGAGCAGTGCTTCGGGCTTATGGCGTTTGACCCGGGAGCTAAAAGCTGCGCTTCGTATCCCGACGGCGAATTCAGCGATTGGAGCAACGTCGACCCTCTCGTTAAAACTAAGGACGGAAAGCTCTACGTTCAGAGCGACGAGCGTTATGTATATATTATGGTCGAAAGTAAAAAATACGACTTTAACAACGATACGCTCTATATTCCGATAGATACAATTTCAGGTCAGGGAAATACCTCCTCAGGCGAGTATAAGCTCAGCTTTAATAAGGGCGCGGATTTCCTTATCAAGCTTCACGGAGCCTCGGATTCTCATATCTATGTTGACCGTTATTACGACGCGTTTAACTACTATTTCGTCAATTCGAGAATGCTCTCCGATTTTCCGAAGCTTAAAAACGATGATAAAAAGAACAGCGGAATTTTTGATACGATGATGCTGTGCTACGGATATAATATGAAAATCAAGGGCACGGGTAAGGAGATTCCCGACCGCGCTTATGAAACAGGAAAGCTCAGCTACGGCAACGGTAATCCGAACTCAAAGGACTACGCTTCTCTTACGGATTTCTGTTATTCCGACAGTAAGCTGGAGCTCAGAATCCCGTGGCAGCTGCTCAACATTATGGATCCGTCCTCAAAGCAGCAGATGGGCGATTTCTGGGAAAATCAGGTAATCGCTCCGCAGGATTTCGACTCATTCTCTTTCGGCTTCGGACTTAAAAAGGGAGAGGAAAGCCTGAAAATAAAGCTCGGCGGCGATTATTCTTACAAAAAGTGGAATATGCCTTCGTGGCACGAAAGATTAAAGCCCGCTTACTACGAACTGCAAAAATATCTCGCAAAAATACATAAAGAGGCGACCGAACTGGGGGATTGATGACTTTGAAAAGAATCGTTGTGTTTCTTTTAGCTCTTATGACCGCGTTATCCGCGGCCTCCTGTTCCGCTTCGCCTGAAAAGAAAAACGTTTCCCCTCAGAAAACAATTAAGCTCTCTGAGACGGGGGACGTTTTTGTGCCTTCATTTGCGAATGAAAACGGGTATTTTTACAGCAGAACGAAGAAAAACACAGGCAGGCTCCTTTATATAAAGGGAGTTAATATGGGACTTACCGAGCCCCGTACAGACCTTGATAACCCGAATACCGGTTACGATACTTACTATAAGTGGTTTAATCAGATTTCAAAAATGAACGCCAACACGGTGAGGGTTTTCACCGTAATGAATCCTAATTTTTACTCCGCTCTTTATGACTTTAATAAAAAGCACAGCAAAACTCCGCTGTATCTTATTCAGGGAATATGGTTCTCCGAGGATTTGATGTACGAGTTGAAGGACGCGCTGGAAAGCGATGAAATAATTATTTCCGCGTTTAAAAAGTCAGTAAAGGAAACGGTAGATATAATCCACGGTTCAAGTAATTACACGAGCTACGGTGAGTTCAGACCTGCGATTTATGATAAGGATATTTCGGATTATGTGCTCGGATATATCCTAGGACTTGAGTATCCTGCGGAGTTCGTAAACGAAACGAACACGTCTCATCCCGATAAAAAAAGCTATAACGGCAGCTATCTTAAAACGGCAGAAGGCTCAAAGCCCTTTGAGGCGTTTTTATGCGAGGTAGGGGATACGCTTATAAAATATGAGACGGATGCTTATTCCTGTCAGATTCCCGTTGCTTTTCTGAACTGGCAGACGCTCGATACCTTAAAGCACAGCTCCGAGCCGTTTGAGGAAGAGGATTCTCAAAGCGTAAATACCGAAAAAATCAAGGCTAAGAAAAACTACTACGCCGGTCTTTTTGCCGCAATGGACGTATATCCTTATTACCCGGAATTTATGAATCATCAGAAGGAATATACCTCGGCTTCGGATAATTACTCTGCTTATCTTAAGGATTTAAAAAAGCAGTATTCCGTTCCGCTTCTTATTGCGGAGTACGGACTTTCAACCTCGCGCTCAACGGCTCACCTCGGAATAAACGGGTACCGCCAGGGCGGTATGGATGAAAAAACTCAGGGTAAGCTTGACGCTAAAATGACTAAGGCGATTTCAAAATCCGGCTGCTGCGGAGGGCTGCTGTTCTCCTGGCAGGACGAGTGGTTTAAGAGAACGTGGAATATGGATATGTACTATCCTGAAAAAGCCTCTCTGCGTACGCACGACCAATCGAGCGCCGAACAGGGCTACGGTATTCTCGCGTTTGATACCTCTGACACTTACCCCGACGGCGATACCTCGGAGTGGGTTAACGAAACGGGAATCGGCGATTCACGCGTTTGCGTCAGGTACGACGCCGACTATCTTCATTTACTCGTAAGTCTTCCCGAAAAATTTGATTTCAATAAGGATGTTTTATACGTTCCGATTCAGATAACGGGAGAGGGAAGCAAAAACCTTAAGGGCTCGGATGTTGAGTTCAGCGAATCGGCGGATTATCTTCTTAAAATAAACGGAAAGAATAATACGCGCCTGTTATGCGACGCGTACAGGGATGTTTTTTACTATAAATACGGCGTGCTGAAAAAGGTTTTCGGCGAGAAGGAAAGCAAGCCTTATGAGAAAAACAGCGGGGTTTATAATAAGATTAATACTTTCGTATCAAACGAGATGTACCTGCCCGATGAAAATAAAACGCTTCCTCCTAAATACTATGAGGACGGACTTCTCCGTTACGGAAACGCTAACCCCGATAGCCCTGATTATAACTCTCTTTCGGATTTTTGCATCTCGGACAAAAAGCTCGAAATCAGATTGCCGTGGTATCTTCTCGGAGTTAAAAATCCGTGCACACGCGCGTGTATTTCCGAGCTCAGCGGAAAGGAAATCACCTTTACGACCTTTAAGTCAATTAAAATCGGCTGCGGATCAAGCGGTAAAATTAAGCTTTACGATACGGGCTTTAAGGGGGTAAAGGACGTAAAGCTGACCCCGAGACTGAAAAAATCATACGGCATTATTTCCGATACATTAAAATTCCTTTAAAGAATTATTAAATGCAGTAAAAACTATAGCTTATATAAAATCAGATAAAATAAAGACTGCCGCGCGGGCGTTATGTCCGCGCGGAGTTTTTTCTTTTCCGTACTATCAAAATACTTGTATTTTTCACGGCTTTATGATACAATATTACGGTATAGATTTTTAAAAGGGGAATTGGTGCTTTATGAAACCTAAGGTTAAGCTTTTGGCGCATACTCCCGACGCTGAGCAGGTAGTCGCTATGGCGGCTAAGCTGTGTTATTCGGCTTCGGATATTGAACATATTAAGGACGGACTTGACGAGGCAAGTACAACCCGTTTTATTAAGCTGCTTACGAGCCTCGGTCACGGAAGCCCGGTTGAACACGCTTCGTTTACCTTCGGTATCGAGGGTATAAGCCGCGCTTGCTCTCATCAGCTCGTGCGTCATCGAATTGCATCGTATTCCCAGCAGTCTCAGAGGTATGTTGACGGTACGAGCTTTGAGTTCGTAACTCCTCCCGAGATTGAAAAGAACGAGAAGGCGTATTCTGCGTATAAAAAGGTAATTGATATGCAGTCCGGCGCTTATAAGGAAATCCGCGACGCGCTTGTTGCGGGTTATGTCAGGGAGGAAAATCCCTCGCTTGAAGGAAGCGACGACGAGGTATGCGAAAAGTTTAAGGCTGAAAATAAAAAGCAGTACAGCGCTCTCGTAAAGAAAGCTAATGAGGACGCGAGGTTTGTACTTCCCAACGCCTGCACAACTAAGATAATCTGTACCTTTAATGTAAGAAGCCTTGAGAATTTTTTTGCTCATCGCTGCTGTAACCGCGCTCAGTGGGAAATCCGCGAGGTTGCCGAGCAGATGCTTTTAGAGTGTCTTAAGGTTGCGCCTAATCTCTTTAATAACTGCGGTCCCGCGTGTCTTTTCGGACCTTGCCCCGAGGGCAGTATGTCCTGCGGCAGGATGAAGGAAATGAGGGAGAAGTATGGCAGGTAGGTTTATTGTCATCGAAGGGCTCGACGGTTCGGGTAAAGCTACTCAGACCGAGATTTTAAAAAAAGCCTTTGAGGAAAAGGGCGTTAAGGTAAGAAAACTCGCTTTTCCCGATTACGATAACCCGAGCTCCGCGCTCGTAAAGATGTATCTCGGCGGAGAATTCGGCGATAAGCCCTCCGACGTAAACGCCTATGCGGCTTCGGCGTTTTATACCGTTGACAGAGCCGCAAGCTTCTTAAAATACTGGAAAGAGGATTACGAAAACGGTTCGGTTATTTTAGCCGACCGCTATGCCGCCTCTAATATTATTTATCAGATGTCTAAGCTGCCTGAGAGCGAATGGGACAGCTTTATCGCTTTTCAGGAGGATTTTGAGTATACAAGAATCGGCGTGCCGAAGCCCGATACGGTTATTTATCTTGACGTTGAACCCGATGTTTCTCAGAAGCTTTTATCGGGCAGGTATTCGGGTGATGAAAGTAAAAAGGACTTGCACGAGAAGAACGTTAATTTTCTGCTTGAGTGCAGAAAATCAGCGCTCTATGCCGCCGAAAAGCTCGGCTGGAAAAAGATTTCCTGTACCGAAAACGGTGAGATGAGGACGATTTCCGAAATTTCCGGGGATATTCTTAATATAATTCGTAATGCGTAATTCGTAATTAATTACATAGATGAACGTATCCTCCATATCCAAAGCTTCATAGGGTATTAAACGTACGGGGATATCAATATAAAATAGGGACTGCAAAGTTTGACGTGGAGAATTAAAAATGTTTGATTTTAAAAGTCCGGCAAAGGATGATTTGCCTTATATAAGAAAAATCTGCGAAAAGTACGGCACGATGGGCTGCGACTTTAATTCGGCAAACATCTTTTTATGGAGAAATAAATATAATACGAAAATTTGTATATACTACGGCTTTCTGGTGCTTGCGTATTTCAGGGATAATAAGCCCTGGGGCTATTGCTTCCCGCTTGGCGAGGGCGACCCGACCGCGGTTATTGCCGAGATTTTTAAGGACGCCCGCCAGCGCGGCGTTGAAGCTAATTTCGTTATGCTTACCGAAGCTCAGAAGGAAAAGCTCGTTGAGATAACAGGTTATAAATTTTCTTTTAAAGAATTATACGGCGACGAGGATTATATCTACAGAAATTACGATTTAAGTATTCTGCCGGGTAAACGATTTCACGCTAAACGTAATCATATCTCAAAATTCAACCGTGAATATCCCGACTGGAGCTTCCGCTTAATCAGTAAGGATAATAAGGACGACGCTATTAGGGTTGCCGAAAAATGGTGCGAAGCTAAGGATATTAATCCGAATACCTACGAGGAATTTAAGGCGATTGAGGAAGCGCTCGAGAACTACGAGCTCTTAAAGCTGCACGGCGGTATTCTTTATGTTGAGGAAACGCCTGTCGCTATGACTATGGGCTGTGAGATTAACCGTAAAACCTTTGACGTTATTTTTGAGAAAGGGCTCGTGGAGTACGACGGCGTTTACGCTAAGGTTAATAACGAGTTTGCTAAAACGCTTGTAGGCTTTGAGTTTATCAACAGGGAAGAGGATATGGGAATCGAGTCCTTAAAGCAGGCTAAGCTGTCTTATAACCCGGTTGTAATTCTTAAAAGGTATATGGGAGTAAGAAATGATAAAGCTGAGGAGAGCTGAGGGAAGCGACATTAATTCTTTAAAAGAATTATTCAAAAGCGTTTTCAAGGAAAATGATGAAGCTTTAGATTTATTCTTTAAAAGAATTTTTATGCCTGAAATCTGCTATATCTGCACCGAGAAGGATGAGCTTGTATCAATGGTGTATATCATCCCGACTACGGTAAACGGACGTAAAGCCGGTTATCTTTACGCCGCCGCAACTAAGGACGAGTTCCGCGGAGCAGGACTTATGAAGGGGCTTATCCACTATGCGCTTTCGATTACGGCTCAGGAAATCTGCATAACGCTTCCGGCTCAGGATTCGCTTTACGATTATTACGGGAAGCTCGGATTTGAGGAGCTTACCTCGAATTTCTCCGAGCTCAGCCGTGAGGAAATGGCAGCTTTATCTAAGCCTTATGAGCTTTGCGAGGTTGTAGTCAGCTCGTACTGCGGAATACGAAACAGGGTACTGAAGAATAATTTTCTTTTTTGGAATAATAATTACATTGATTTCGCGCTTGAGTATAACGAGCTTTACGGCGCAAAGGTTATAAGAAACAATTTCGGCTACGCCGTAGCGTATGACGAGGGAGATTGCTGTTATGTTTCGGAGATTATCTGCGACGACAGAAACGCTCCGTATATGATAACCGATTTATTAAGTGAATTTAAGTGCAAAAAATTCAGATTTCATCTCAGCGAAAACCAGCGCTTTATAAAGAGTAAGCCAGAACGCTTCGCGATGATGAAGTCAATAACGGGGTATAAGCCCGAAAAAGTCTATTTAGGGCTCGGGCTTGAATAACGACTGATGATTATTAATATGGAGGTATTATATGATATATCTTATGCTTGCAGACGGCTTCGAGGTTACCGAGGCGCTTACTACAATCGACGTACTGCGCAGAGCTAAGCTCGACGTACTTACCGTCGGAGTTACCGGAAAAACAGTTACCGCTTCCGCTAAAATCAAGGTTGAAGCGGATATTATGCCCGATGAGGTTGAGCTCGATCGCTTAGACGCGGTTATCCTTCCCGGAGGACTTGACGGTACAAGAAACCTCGGGAAATCCGAATTTGTTGACTCTGTTCTCGACTATGCCGTTGAGAACGATAAATATACCTGCGCAATCTGCGCGGCACCTTCAATTCTCGCTAAAAAGGGAATATTAAACGGTAAGAACGCTACCTGCTTCCCCGGCTGCGAGGTTAATGAGGATAAGGTGAATTATACCGGAGAGCCCGCTGTTTGCGACGGAAAGGCTATCACCGGTAAGGGCGCAGGATGTACAATCCATTTCGGCTTATTAATTGCCGAAAAAATGGCGTCTAAGGAGGTCTCCGACCACGTCAGAGAGACTATGCAATGCCCGTAAAAAACCTTCGTCAAAGGAAAAATGAGCTTCGTTCAAGGTATAAAAAGCTAAGGGCTTCTATGCCGCCTGAGCTTAAAGCGGAGGCGGATAAGGGTATTTTTGAGAGGCTTAAAAGCCTTGAGGAGTATCAGAACGCCGAGGTTATATTTGCCTTTGTTTCGAAGAATATCGAGGTCGATACCTCGTATATAATAAACGACGCGATAAAAAGCGGAAAAAAAGTAGCCGTGCCGCGCTGCAAAGCCGATATTCCCACAATGGAGTTTTACTATATCAGCTCGTACGACGACCTTGAAGAAGGCTGCTACGGACTTTTAGAGCCCGATTTAAAAAAGTGCCCTGCGGCTTCTTCCGCGGAAGCCTCAATTATGCTTGTGCCGGGGCTGGTGTTTGACAGGAGCGGCTACCGCTTAGGGTTCGGAAAAGGCTATTACGACCGGTATATTTCGGATTTCAGCGGGCTTACGGTCGGAGTGTGTTACTCAAAATGTATTGAGAACGCGCTTCCGCTCGGCTATTTTGACAGACCGATTGATGTTGTCGTAACCGACAAATATATTATTGATACACGATAAGGGGAGAATTATGGAACACGATAATGATTCTTTTGAGCAGAGAGAAATCGAAGAACGCCGAAAGAGAAAAGTCAGGGACTTTCATATGAGTTTAAACGACGATGACCTCGCCGTCGGCGACCGTTACCGTGAAATCGAGAATTACGATGATGAAGGTCCTCAGACTATCAATTCCTATTCGGATGATGACGTAAGAGAGCAGATGGAGCGTAATTCCCGAAATATCCACAAATGGGAGAAGCGCGAGAAAAAGCGTCAGCTTAAATATGCCGATATGCAGAATAAGCGCCGTTTCCGCGTAATATGGTGGGTGTCCGTATTCCTTGTAGGACTTATGCTCGCTATGTTCCTTATGGTGGGCGTTAACGATATGCTCGCTATGAACCGCGCCGAGGAAAATAAGGTCACGGTTGATATTCCCGAAAACCCGAGCTTAAGCGACGTTTCAAAGGCGCTTTGGGAAAAGGGCGTTATCAAAGAGGAGACCTTCTTTAATATTTACGCTACCCTCACAAAAAGCGCGGACAGCTTCACTCAGGGTACCTTCAATATGAAAACAAATATGGACTACGAGGCTATCGTGAACTACCTGCAGTCCACCTCTAACCGTACCGACACGATTAAGATAACCGTGCCGGAGGGTATGAACGTGCGCGAAATTGCCGAAATGCTCGTTGAGAAGGACGTGCTCCCCGATACTAAGGAGTTTTTAAAGCTCTGTAAGTCCGATTATTTTGACGAAGATTACGACTTTATCGCGAATATAAAGAATCCGGAAAAGCGTTATTATAAGCTTGAGGGCTATCTTTTCCCTGATACCTACGAGTGCTACCATAACGAAAATCCGAAGCTCACTATCACGAGAATGTTAAACGACTACGAGGAGCGTATTTACAACAACCAGAACGTCGAGGGCTACAGCAAGGCGGTTAACGTTAAGAAGCTCTCTAAAAAGAGTAAATACTCGCTCCAGCAGATACTTACTATGGCGTCGATTATTCAGGCTGAGGCGGCTAACGAGAAGGATATGTATAATATCAGCTCAATTCTTCACAACCGTCTTGAATACGATATTAACTACGGCGTGCGCAAGCTCAGTCTTGACTCGACTAAGTATTATCCGTTCAGGAGTAAAAAGAAAATCCCTGCCTCAATGAAGTCTACCTTTAAGAGTAAATATAATACATATAAATTTATGGGACTTCCGCCGGGACCGATTTGCAACCCCGGTATGAAGGCTATTATGGCGGCGCTCTATCCGAATAATACCGATTACCTGTATTTCTGCCACGATAAGAAGGGCAATCCTTACTACGCTTCAACCCTTTATCAGCAGAATATCAATCTTAATTCAATCAGTTAGGATACGGGATGTTTATGAAACCTGAAGTATTATCGCCCGCGGGTGATTTTGAGTGCCTTGAATCGGCGGTTAAATTCGGCGCCGACGCGGTATTCCTCGCGGGAAAACAGTTCGGGATGCGTACCGCTTCCGCGAATTTTGATAATGAAAGCTTAATAAAAGCGTGTAAGTATGCTCATAAAAATAACGTCAGGGTTCACTTAACCTGCAACACTCTCCCGAGAACCTACGAGGTTGACGCGCTTCCCGAATTCCTTGAATTTGCCGAAAGCGCCGGAGTTGACGCGTTTATTATTGCCGACGTCGGCGTTATGGAGCTTGCTAAAAGGTATGCGCCGTCTGTCGCGCTGCATGTTTCGACGCAGGCGGGAGTTACGAACCACCTCACCGCGAATACACTTTATAATATGGGAGCGTCGAGGGTTGTGCTCGCAAGGGAGCTGAGCCTTGAGGAAATAGCGGATTTAAGAGCGAAAACCACGAAGGAGCTTGAGATAGAAACCTTCGTGCACGGCGCAATGTGCGTGTCGTTTTCCGGCAGATGCCTTATTTCGAGCTATATGACCGGGCGCGACGCGAACCGCGGAGACTGCACCCAGCCCTGCCGCTGGAAGTATCATCTTTTTGAGGAAAACCGCGAGGGACAGTTTTTCCCGGTTGAGGAAACCGATAAGGGAACCTTCCTTTATAACTCGCGCGATTTGTGTATGATTGAGCATATCCCGGAGCTTGTTAAGGCGGGAATTTCGAGCCTTAAAATCGAGGGACGCGCTAAGTCAAGCTACTATACCGCGGTTATTACTAACGCCTACCGCCACGCGGTTGATGAGTATTATAAAAATCCCGAGGGCTTTGTGCTGCCTGAATGGATAAAAGAGGAAACCGATAAAATAAGTCACCGCGAGTATAATACAGGCTTTTACTTCGGGCACGAGCCCGGGCAGGTTACCTCAAACGGCGGTTATATAAGGCATTACGATGTAGTGGCGTTTTGTGAAAAGAGCAGCGGTAATACCGCGCTGATAACTCAGAGAAATAAGTTTTATAAGGGCGATACGCTCGATGTGCTTCCGCCGGGCGGAGTACCGTTTAATACGATTTGCGAAAAGCTCATAAACAAAAACGGCGAGGAGGTCGAAAGCGCCCCCCACGCTAAGGAGGAGCTTACGCTTTACTCGGATAAGAATATACCCGAAGGAAGCGTGCTCAGAGTTAAGAAAAAAGATTAAGAAAATTTAAAAATCCGCCGTTGATGAAGTTCTGAATAAACTGTAACTTTTAAAAAGGCGGATTTGGCTGTCGGGGCTCCCGACTGACGAGGAGGATATAAAAAAATGGAATGGACAGGTCTTAATGAATTAAGAGAAAAGTTTTTATCTTTTATGGAGAGCAAGG
This sequence comes from uncultured Ruminococcus sp., assembly GCA_905234015.1. Lineage (GTDB taxonomy): Bacteria > Bacillota > Clostridia > Oscillospirales > Acutalibacteraceae > Ruminococcoides. The sequence goes on along the minus strand of CAJOFK010000018.1, from coordinate 30,065 downwards.
GCTGCCTGAGGCTGCCGTCTTTCCCTCTTATTCCTAAGAACGACAACAGCCTTCTGCTTATAAACAGCGGTATGGCTCCTATGAAAAAGTATTTTACAGGCGAGATTACTCCGCCTAAAACAAGGGTTACTACCTGCCAGAAGTGCATCCGTACACCCGATATTGAGGAGGTTGGTATCACCGACCGCCACGGAACATATTTTGAGATGCTCGGAAACTTCTCATTCGGAGATTATTTTAAAAAGGAAGCTACCGCGTGGGCGTGGGAGTTCTTTACCGAGGTGCTCGAAATCCCTACCGAAAAGCTCTATGTTTCCGTTTATCAGGACGACGACGAGGCTTACGATATCTGGACTAAGCAGGTTGGCGTAGAAGAATCTCATATGGTACGTCTCGGTAAGGCGGATAACTTCTGGGAGCACGGAAGCGGTCCCTGCGGCCCCTGCTCCGAAATTTACTACGACCGAGGCGAGGAGCACGGCTGCGGTAAGCCCGACTGCAAGGTAGGCTGCGACTGCGACCGTTATATGGAGGTATGGAACCTCGTATTTACTCAGTTTGATAACGACGGTAAAGATAACTATACTCCGCTTGAGCACCCGAATATCGATACAGGTATGGGACTTGAGCGTCTTGCCTGCGTTATGCAGGGAGTAGACAACCTCTTCCTTGTTGATACCGTTCAGAATATTATGAAGCATATAAGCGAAATCGTCGGCGTTAAGTACGGCGAAAGCAAAAAAACCGATATTTCGCTTAGAGTTATTACCGACCATATCCGTTCAACTACCTTTATGATTTCCGACGGAGTTATGCCGTCTAACGAGGGCAGGGGATATGTATTAAGAAGACTTTTAAGAAGAGCCGCTCGCCACGGCAGGCTTTTAGGATATAAGGAGCCCTTCCTTTATAAGGTATGCGATACCGTTATTAAGGAAAACGAGAGCGCTTACCCTGAGCTTAGGGATAAGCAGGACTTTATTACTAAGCTTATAAAGGTCGAGGAGGAGAATTTCTCGCGCACTATCGACCAGGGTATGGAGCTTCTTAACTCAATTATTGATAAGGCGGACAGCATTATCTCCGGTGAGGACGCGTTTAAGCTCAACGATACCTTCGGTTTCCCGATTGACCTTACCCGTGAAATCGCTCAGGAGTCCGGTATTAAGGTTAATATCGAGCGTTTCAGAGAGCTTTTAAAGGAGCAGAAAACCCGAAGCCGCAAGGCTCGTAAGAATGCCGGAGCAGACGCGTGGATTTCCGAAAGCACCGATTTATCCGATATTAACGCGACCGAGTTTACCGGCTATACCGATGAAAGCGCCGAGTCCGAAATCCTCGCGATTATTAAGGACGGCGAGCGCGTTGATATGATAGCCGAGGGCGAGAACGCAATTGTAGTTGTCGCTAAAACTCCGTTTTATGCCGAGTCCGGCGGTCAGGTAGGAGATACCGGATATATCTTAAACGGAAACGCCAAGCTCAGCGTTGATAACACAACCAAGGACCCCCAGGGTATTTTCCTGCACAGCGTTACCGTCGAGAGCGGCGCCGTTACTGCCGGCGATAAGGTAAAGCTTGATATTGATATAAAACGCCGCGAGAGTATTAAACGTAATCATACCGCCGCGCATTTATTGCAGGCAGCGCTTAGAGAGGTTCTCGGTACTCACGTTGAGCAGGCAGGCCAGCTCGTAACGGAAGACAGCGTTCGCTTTGACTTTACTCATTTTGAGGCGATGACTGCTGAGGAGCTCATCGAGGTTGAAGCGCTTGTAAATAGAAAGATATTTGAGAGCATTAAGGTTGTTACCGAGGAAATGCCTATCGAAGAAGCTAAAAAGCTCGGAGCTATGGCGCTGTTCGGCGAGAAGTACGGCGACGTGGTACGCGTTGTAAAGGCGGGAGATTTCTCCGTTGAGCTTTGCGGCGGTACTCACGTTGAAAACACCTCAATGCTGGGACTCTTTAAAATCCGTCAGGAGGGTTCCGTAGCTGCCGGAGTAAGACGTATCGAAGCGTTAACAGGCTTCGGAGTGCTTACCTACCTTAATAAGGTTGTCGCTATGGTAGGCGAGGCAGCGAATGTATTTAAGCTCAACGACCCGAGAAAGCTTCTTCTTGCCGTTGCAAAAGTTACCGAGGAGCTTAAGTCTAAGGATAAGGAAATTGAGTCGCTTAAGAGCAGGCTCGCGCTCTCCGCTATGGACAGCATTCTTTCTAAAGCCGTTGACGTAAGCGGCGTGAGCGTTATTGCCGCCGAGGTTAAGGAAGTTCAGGGCGACCAGCTTAAGGATATGTGCAATATGTGCCTTGATAAGAATCAGAAGACCGTTGTTGTTCTCTGCTCTATGAACGGTCCTAAGGGTGTATTCGCCTGCGCCTGCGGTAAAGAGGCGATAGCCTCGGGACTTAAAGCCGGTGATATCGTAAGAGCCGTTGCTCAGATAACGGGCGGTAACGGCGGCGGTAAGCCTGATATGGCTATGGCGGGAGCTAAGGACATTTCTAAAATCCCCGAAGCTCTCGAAGCCGTAAAGAGTATTGTAAGCGATAAAGTTAATTCTTAAAACGAATAATAATTCGACGCCGGTGTTTTAACAGCACCGGCGTTTTTTCTGTCCATTATTTTCTATCTCTTATATAATTATAGTTATTATTATAATTTATATTATACTGTGCAATTTTTGCACTTTGGTCTGCAAGATTTGCACTTGTCAATGCAAAATTTGCACTTTTTACTTTATAAGAAACTGAGTTCCTTATAAAGTGAAAAACATTTTATATTTCCCGCTCAGTTGCGCCCTGTGTGCGCACGAGCGATGGATATACGAAAGCTCCGCACTTAAGTGCGCACGCTTTCTTGTTAAAGCGGCTTTAGTCAATTTACACAAATAGCACGTCTCGTTTTTGTGCAGGTCTACAAAGCTGTATTTTTTTTGGAAAATATGAAACTTTTTCGATAAAAAACGACACTACTATGGTGTAAGACATAATTTTACATTTTTTAAAGGAGGTTAAAAAATGAAAAAACTTACATCAATTTTAATGTCGGCGCTTATACTTATAAGCAGCGCTGCACTTATGACAACTACCGCTTCTGCGGTTGAATCAAAGGACTTTGAGTACGAAGTAACATCCGCCGGTAATGTTGTAATCACCGAGTACGTCGGCAAGGACGCCGAGGTTACGGTTCCCGGCGCTATCGAGGGCAAGCCCGTAACGGCTTTAGGCAGTTATTCCTTCGCTTACAATAAAACCCTCGAGAGCGTTATTATCCCGACCGGTGTGAAGTCAATCGGCGATTCCGCGTTCTCAAACTGCGAGAAGCTTTCTAAGGTATCTATTCCCGAGACTGTTACAAGTATCAGAGACTCGGCGTTCCAGTATACCGAAAAGCTTACTCAGGTAACGCTTCCCTCGAAGATTACGACAATCAGCAGCTGCCTGTTTTATAGCTCAGGTATAAAGTCGGTCAATATTCCCGAGGGTGTAAAGAAAATCGAAAGCACCGCATTTTTCGACTGCGAAAACCTGGAGTCCGTTTCTATGCCGGATACGGTAAACGAGATTGACTACAGCGTATTTTCCGAGTGCAAGAACCTGCAGAGCGTTCACCTCAGCAAGAACTTAAAGGTTCTCCCCGGAGGCGTATTCAGCGAGACTGAGAGCTTAACCGAGATTTCACTCCCCTCTAAGATTACAAAAATCGGTTCGCAGGCTTTCTGGATGTCGGGTATTAAAAAGGTTTCGATTGGTAAGAATATCAAGACTATCGAAGAGTATGCTTTCGATAAATGCCCAAAGCTCACCGCAATCAAGGTAAATAAGAAGAATAAGAATTACTACTCAAAGAACGGCGTGCTTTATAACAAGAAAAAGACCGAGCTTATTACATATCCCGGCGGAAAATCGGGTAAGAAGTTTACGGTAGGTAAGGACGTCCGCAAGATTACCGCGTATGCTTTTTCGGGTAACGCCAAGCTTGATAAGGTTTCCTTTAAAAAGGGAGTAAAAACAATTTCCGGAAACTCTTTTGAGGAATCTTCAATCAAGAGCCTTAAGCTTCCGGTAACCGTTAAGAAAATCGGTCACGAAGCGTTTATCAGATGCGACAGCCTCGAGAGCGTAACAATTCCCGAGAGTGTAGAGCTCATTAAGGATAACGCCTTCACCGAGTGTAAGTCGCTCAAAAAGCTTACGTTTAAGGGCAACTCAAAGCTCGAGCTCGGCTGGAGTGTATTTGAGGGCTGTACCGCGCTCAAGACGGTAAGCGCTCCTGTCGCTAAAAAGAGCGGAGGAAGACTGTTCTTCGCCTGCACAAAGCTTAACAAGGTTAAGATTTCCAAGAATGTTAAGATGATTTTCTGCGAGGATTACGCCGAGTGCCCCAACTTAAACAAGGTGACTATCCCCGCGACTGTTAAGAAAATCGGTTACCGCGCGTTCGGATATATCAACTACTACGACTATTCCTTCGATAAGAATGATAACCTTGTAATTAAGGGAACTAAAAACTCCGCCGCCCATAAGTACGCTAAGGACAACGGATTTACATTTAAGAAGATTAAGAAATAAAACTTAATAAAGAAGAAAGCGTGCGCACCTAAGTGCGTGCGCTTTCTTCAGTCATCCGGTCCGCGTCAAAATAAAGTCGTCTCTCTCGTCCTAAGAACGGACTCGCGATACTCCTTATTTTGGCGAGCAGGCGGCGGTCGCAACGCTACATGCGCACGCAGGGCGCAACTGAGCGGGAAATATAAAATGTTTTTTACTTTATAAGGAACGCAGTTTCTTATAAAGTTAAAAAAGGGATTGCGAAAGCAATCCCTTTTGATTTTGCGGTTAATATTAAGCGCGCTCAACCTTACCGGAACGTAAGCATCTTGTGCATGCGTAAACGTGCTTCGGAGAGCCGTCAACAATAGCCTTTACGCGCTGTACGTTGGGCTTCCAAGCTCTGTTTGAACGTCTGTGAGAATGAGAAACTTTGATTCCAAAAGTTACACCCTTGCCGCAGTAATCACACTTTGCCATGTGTCTGCACCTCCTTGTTTTTTACCAAATCACATAACTAACTTCTGTATTATAAATGATAATTAAAAAAAAAGCAAGAGTTTTTTTGAAATTTTTAAAATTTAAGGGAAGGAAGGGGCTGAGAGGATAAAGTGGGCTTTAGGGAATGGGTCCCACCCCATTCCGAGCCGAGTCTTCCGATATCGGCGATTTTTCATTCCGCGGGAGCGGAAACCGCTCAGGATGATAAACACTCAGAACATATCCTTTTTATCCAGAGCTTCATAGGAAACAAAACGTACGGGGGACATAACATTCACGATAGGGACGCTCTTGTCATACGCGGAAAAATAAAAAACTTGTTATTTTTTAAAGATTGTGGTACAATAAACTTAACTTTAGATTAAAATAGGGGAGTGGCGTATTTTGCTGATTTCTTTATTATCCGGACAGCTTGATTTTGCGACTGCCGTAGTCGATATACTGGCTTCGCTGGTTGTAATTTTTCTTATAATGCCCTTTCACGAATGGGCTCACGCATTCGTCGCGTATAAGCTCGGCGATACGAGTATTAAGTCGCGCGGACGCTTAACCCTTAACCCGATTGAGCATATTGACCCGATAGGCGCGCTGCTTATTATCCTTATCGGCTTCGGCTGGGCTAAGCCCGTTCCGATAGACGACCGCAATTTCAAAAATCCTAAGGTCGGTATGGGAATCTCCGCTATGGCGGGACCTCTTGCGAATTTAATCGCGGCGATAGCCGGCGGACTTATTTTAAACGCGCTTTTAAAATTCGCTCCGAATTTTATTATAACAAATCAGTTCGGGTACTATATTTACCTGTTCTTCGTATATTATATTCTTCTTAATATCTGTCTTGCGGTATTTAACCTTATTCCGATTCCGCCGCTTGACGGCTCTAAGATTCTGTTTATGTTTTTACCCGATAAATGGGTTTATACGCTTTATAAGTACGAGAATGTTTTCTTTGCGATTATTATCGTGCTGGTGTGGTTTAATTTGCTTCCGCTCGATATTATCCAGAACGCGCTCGCTGATTTTGTAATGTGGCTTACCGCGCTGCCGTTTAGCTTTTTCTAACCGATAATATAAAATGGACAGTTGATAAATATGAACGATTTACCGCAGTTTAATTATAAGCTTGAATCATTCGAGGGTCCTCTCGATTTGCTTTTGAGCCTGATTGCGAAAAATAAAATAAACATCTATGATATTCAGATTTCCGAGCTTTTAGACCAGTATATGGAGCAGATAAAGCGTATGCAGGAAAATCAGATGGACGTCGCGAGCGAGTTCCTTGCTATGGCGTCAAGACTGGTGTATATAAAGTCCGCGTCGCTGCTGCCGAAGTACGAGGACGAGGCTGAGGAGCTTAAAAAGGAGCTCTCCGGTCAGCTTATTGAGTATCAGCTCTGTAAGGAAATTGCCGCTAAAATGAGCGGAATTTACGATTTCGATACGTTCTATAAGGACGCGTCGCCCGTTAAGTTCGACTTGACTTATAACCGCAGTCACGACCCTCAGGATATCGTAAAAGGATATATTGACGCTGTCGGACGCGGAAGAAGAAAGCTTCCGCCGCCGCACTCGGCGTTCTCCGGTATTATCGAGCGTAAAATCGTCTCGGTAAACGCGCGTATTATTACGGTTATGAGGCGTTTGTGGCACGGAAAGCGCGTTAAGTATCAGGAGCTTTTTACCGCCGTAAACGAGCGCAGCGAGCTTGTCGCGACATTTTTAGCGGTGCTCGAGCTCGTTAAGGGCAAGAGAGTTCGTATCGACGGCGACGGAGATACCGCCGAAGTATATATGATTGAGAAGTGATATTTATGATATCTGAAAAAATAAACAGCGCTATAGAGGCTATACTTTTTGCTAACGGCTCCTCGGTAGAGCCTGCGAGAATTGCTATCGCTCTCGAAATTTCCGAGTCTGAGGCGAGAGAGCACCTCGAGGCGCTTATGAATGAATACAGTAAGTCCGGCAGGGGAATTACTATTATAAGACTTAAGGACAGCTACCAGATGGTAAGCGTTAAAGAGTACGCTCCCGAAATCAGAAAGGTTATGGATTTAAGGAGAAACACTCCGCTTTCTCAGGCGGCGCTTGAGGTTTTGGCGGTAATCGCGTATAACCAGCCCGTAACCAAGTCGTTCGTAGAGCAGATAAGAGGAGTTGACTGCTCCGGAGTTATCGGCTCCTTAACCGCTAAGGACTTAATTGAGGAGCAGGGAAGACTCGAGCTCCCCGGCCGTCCGCTGATTTACGGTACTACCGAGAACTTTTTACGCTGCTTTAATATCTCCTCAATCGAGGAGCTTCCTCCGCTTCCCGGAGATGACGGAGACGACGAGGAGGAAAGCGGCGACGTTCAGCTCACGGTAGAGGAAGTTATTGAAGAAGTCTCGAAGGAAGAGTAAAATTGCTTGCGCTGTATATCATAGCCGGTATTCTCTTGTTTCTGTTTCTGCTGACTCTTTTTAATATTTACGTTTTCGCCGATTATGACGAAACCTTAAAGCTCAGCGTAAGGGTTGCGTTCGTAAAGATTAAGTTGATTCCGCCGAAGCCGAAAAAGGAAAAACCTGAGAAAAAGAAAAAGAAAAAAGAAAAGCCCAAGCCTGAAAAGAAGGAAAAGAAAAAGGAAAAATCCTTCAGCATAAAGGATTATGTAAAACAGAAGGGTGTTTCGGGCATACTTAATATCGTAAAGCGGATTTCAAAGCTCGCCGTTGGCACCTTAAAGGATTTGTTTTCGCATATCACCGTAACGGAGCTTATGGTAAATATGAAGATTGCCGGCGAAACCGCCGAGGACGCCGCGGTAAATTACGGGCGCGTGTGTTCGGTATTCTTTCCTTCTCTGAGGCTTATTACCGATATCGTTACCGTAAAGCACTACGACGTTAACGTAAATCCCGAGTTCAACGAGGCCAAAAAAAGCTCGGCTAAGGCTAAGGTAATAGCTAAGATAAGAATACTTTCAATACTGAAAATAGTATTCTCGAGAGCGTTTACGGTATTAAGAATTTATTTAAAGGCAAAACCGAAAAAGAAGAAGAAAAAATAATTTTCATTATAGATAAGGAGAACATTATGGATCATCCTATTAACAGCTTAATGGATACTACGATGAACAAAATCAAGGAAATGGTTGATGTTAATACAATCATCGGCGATCCTATCACCTCGCCCGATGGTACTATCATCATTCCTGTTTCCAAGGTGAGCTACGGCTTCGCCTCGGGCGGTTCCGATTTCCCGACTAAAAAGGAAAATAAGGACTGCTTCGGCGGCGGAAGCGGCGCGGGTGTTACGATTCAGCCTATTGCTTTTCTGACCGTATTCCGCGGCGACGTTAAGCTTATCCCGGTTGAAAAGTACGACGGAGCTGCCGACAGAGTTGTCGGTATGGTTCCCGAGCTCGTAGATAAGGTAAGCGCGTTCTTTAAAAAGGATAAAAAGGATAAAGTAGCCGCCGACGTTAACGACGAGGCTGCCGACGCTGACGAAGACATATTCTGACCCGGGAGCCCCGGGAGCCGATTCCGCCTTTTTATAGCTTAATTAATCGGAAAAGCTGATAAACGGCGGAGTTTAAAGCTTGTTTTTTTGCGCAGGTTAATAAAAACATAAACTCTTTCATATCATCTAACGGTGATATGTATGAAGCGTTTTCTTTCAATTATTATATGTCTTGCGTTATTGTCTTTAACTCTCGTTAAAGCCTTGGCCTCCGATTTGAGCATTTATGCCGAAAAGGCTGTGCTTTACTGCGCGGATAACGGTGAGATTTATTATTCTAAAAACGAAAATAAAATCTCAAAGCCCGCCAGCACCACTAAGATTATGACGGCGCTTTTAACGCTCGAATACGCGGAGAAGAATAACAAGCACGTTAAGTTTACCGAGGAAATGACCGCCGAGGGGAGCAGTATGTACCTTAAGCTCGGCGAGGTTGTAACGCTGAGGGACCTGGCTGTCGGAATAATGCTTTGCTCCGGAAACGACGCGGCTAACGCGGCGGCAATTTCGATTTCCGGCAGCAAGGAAAAGTTCGCCCGTATGATGACCCGCCGCGCCCGTGAAATCGGTATGAAGAATACAAACTTCGTAAATCCGAGCGGTCTTGACGACCCCGACCATTACACCACGCCTTACGATATGGCGCTGCTGATGGCTGAGGCTCTTAGAAATTCCGATTTCCGACGGCTCACTATGCGCAAAACCGCAGCGGTAAGCTTTATAAAGCCGAAGAATAAAATTACCGCATATTCTAATCACAACCGCCTGCTCTCAACCTACAGGCATTGTATAGGCGGAAAAACCGGCTATACCCAAGCTGCCGGAAGGTGCCTTGTGAGCGCGGCTAAAAAGGACGGCTTAACCCTTATAGCGGTTACGTTTAACGATAAGCGCGACTGGGAGGATCACCGCGCTATGTTTAATTACGGCTTTGAAAATTACCGTATGAAGGAGCTCGACGACCGCGAATTTTTTATTGACGTCGATACCGTTTCCGGAAAAACGGCTGAAACCGCCGTGTCCTGCTCCGATATCAGCTGTGTTGTGTTTAAAGCGGAGGACTGTAAAAAGGTTAAGCGGAAAATATATATGGATAACTTCCTGTACGCTCCGGTTAAATCCGGGGATAAGGTAGGGAAGATTGTTTATACCCTGAATAATAAAAGGCTTGCGGTTCATACGCTCAGAGCCGCAGCGAATAATAATTCTTATATAGAAAATAAAAGTATATTTGCGGCAGGCTGCGCACCGGCAGACAATCGGTGAATTATAAGCGGTCTGCGAAAAGGATTTTTAATAATGGCTTCAAAAGAGGAAAGATTACAAAAATTTATGGCTGAGTGCGGGGTAGCGTCCCGCCGCAAGTCGGAGGCGCTTATCGAAAGCGGCGCCGTTAAGGTCAACGGCAGGCGCGCGGAAATCGGCGATAAAATCAATCCCGATACCGATAAGGTCTACGTTCACGGCAAGCGTATCGTCCTTAAGAAAAAGGGCGGAAAGCGTTACATAATGCTCAATAAGCCCCGCGGATACGTCACCACAATGAACGACGAGCGCGGCAGAAAATGCGTTGCCGATTTAGTTAAGGATATCCCCGAGAGAGTTTATCCCGTCGGCCGTCTTGATAAGGACAGCGAGGGTATGCTGCTTATGACTAACGACGGCGATTTTGCCAACGTTGTTATGCACCCTAAAAAAGAAATCAACAAGGTTTATCACGTTACCGTGAAGCCCGATATGCCCGAAGCCGCCGCTAAAAAGATTATGAGCGGAGTTGAAATCGACGGAAGAAAAACCGCTCCCTGCGAGGTAAGGGTTATAAGCCGCTCCGAGGATAGAGCGAATGTTGAAATGGTGCTTCACGAGGGCAGAAACCGCGAGATAAGAAAAATGTGCGCGCTGTTTGATATCGAGGTTACGCGCCTTAAAAGAATAGCGATAGGCTCCGTAAAGCTCGGTAAGCTTAAGCGCGGTATGTGGCGTGATTTAACCTTTGACGAGGTTAAAAAGCTCTCCGCTAATCCCAATCCGCCTAAATATCAGGTTTGATTGTTTACATCTCAACAAAATAGATACGGTTGAAATTTGAAAAATATTAAAAGTGTGCATTTTAAAATAATGTGCACTTTTTTCTTGCGATTTTTTAAGTTTTGTAATATAATTGAATATGTATAAATGTTCATTAAAATGGGACATATGGTTATTTTTTATTCGGAGGTAATTTATGAGTATTGAAAGTATCGCTCAGGCTAAGGCTGAGATAGCTCAGACTTCAGCGTATAAAACTCTCGAAGCGTTTTTTGACAACGGCGAGTTTACGCTGATAGCAAACCTCGCTAAATCCAAGGACACCTACGCCGAGGTTGTAGCGGGACGCGGATATGTTGACGAAAGACCTGTTTACGCTTTTGCGCAGAATCCCGATTTCTGCGGAGGAGCTATGAGTAAGGCTTCCGCGGCTAAGATAAAGAAGGTTTACGATTTCGCTAAAATGAACGGCGAGATTGTTGTAGGTTTTTATAACAGTAAAGGCGGCCGTCTTGACGAGGGCAACGCTCTGCTCCAGGGCTACGGCGAAGTGCTTAACGCCGCTTCTAAGATTTCGGGCGTAATTCCGCAGATTTCCGTAATTCTCGGAGATTGTATCGGAACAGGCGCGCTGAACGCTGTAAGCGCTGATTTTGTTATCGCGACTAAGGACAGTAAACTTTCGCTCGATACAACAGGCACGAACTCCGATATCGAATACAACTCAAAGAACGGCATTGTGAATGTCGTTGCCGATGACGAGGCTGACGCGATTGATAAGGCGAGACAGCTTATGATTTATCTGCCCGATTCAAATCTTGATACACCATCTTGGACTGAGTTCGAGGAAGTAGCTCCCGATGTTGACGGATGCCTTGTAAAAAGAACTTTTGACGGCGATTCTGTTTATAAGCTTTCTATGGATTACGGCGACAACGCTCGTACAGTTTTCGCCTCATTAGAGGGCAGAGTTCAGGGAATTGTCCGCACAAAGGGTGGCAAGCTGAGTGAAGCTGACGCCAATAAAATCGCCAAGTTTGTACGATTCTGCGACGCGTTCTCACTACCCGTTGTTACTTTCGTAGATACAGACGGCTTTGAGGATATTAAGTCAGCCGCTAAAGTAAACTCCGCTTACGCCGAGGCCACTACCGCTAAGATTTCCGTGATAACGGGAAAAGCGATTGGATCAGCTTATATCGCTCTCGCGGGCGCGGGCGCGAACGCCGATATGGTTTACGCTTTACCCGAGGCAGTTATAAGCCCTGTTAATCCCGAGGCAGTTGTGCTTATTAATTCTCCTGAAGAATTAAACGTGCCCGTTGAGGAACAGGCGGCGGTTGTTGAAAAGTACGCTAAGGAGAATTTAAGCGCGGAGAAAGCCGCCGAGAACGGTTATGTTGATGACGTTGTTACTGAGGAAGAACTCAGAGATACACTCGCGGAAACCGGATCTATGCTTTCAGGTAAACGCGTTGAAACAGAAGCTAAAAAACATAGTACAATATAAAAGGGGTAATCATAATGAAAAACTTAAGAGTTACAGTTAACGGAACATCATATGATGTACAGGTAGAAGAATTAGACGCTAACGCGGCTCCTGCTGCGGCTCCCGTAAAAGCAGCTCCCGCTCCCGCAAAGGCAGCTCCGGCTCCCGCAGCTTCAGGCAGCGCAGGCTCGGTTAAGGTTACGGCTCCTATGCCCGGAACGGTTGTAAGAGTTGAGGTTAACGCGGGCGACGCTGTTAAGGCAGGCCAGGATCTCGTATTTATCGAGGCTATGAAGATGGAAACTCCCGTTAAGGCTTCTCAGGACGGTACTATCGCTTCTATCGAGGTAAGCTCCGGCGAGAGCGTAGATACAGGTAAGGTTCTCCTTACAATGAACTGATTTAATTCGAGGTAAGCTATGAGTAAAAAGATTTTAGTTACGGAAACAGCGCTTCGCGACGCTCACCAGTCGCTGATTGCTACGAGAATGAAGACCGAGGAAATGCTCCCGGTGCTTCCCTTGCTCGATAAAATCGGCTATCACTCCCTCGAGTGCTGGGGCGGTGCGACCTTTGACAGCTGTCTCAGATTTTTAAACGAGGACCCGTGGGAAAGACTGCGCACTATCCGCAAGAACTGCCCGAACACAAAGCTCCAGATGCTTTTCAGAGGTCAGAATATGCTCGGATACCGCCACTACGCGGACGATGTTCTCGATTATTTTGTACAGAAAAGCTGCGCCAACGGTATTGATATAATCCGTATTTTCGACGCGCTTAACGATATTAAAAACCTTCAGAGCGCTATCAAAGCCGCTAAGAAGGAGGGTGCTCACGCTCAGGTTGCCATAAGCTACACCACAGGCCCCGTATTCACCGAGGAATACTATATCGACTACGCTAAGCGCATCGCTGACGCCGGAGCCGATTCAATCTGCATCAAGGATATGGCGGCGCTTTTAACTCCGTATAAGACCTACGATTTAGTTAAGGCGATTAAGTCCGAGGTTGACCTGCCGATTGCCCTGCATACTCATTATACATCGGGACTCGGCTCAATGTGCCTTATCAAGGGCGTTGAAGCAGGCGCCGATATTATTGATACGGCTATCTCGCCGCTTTCTCAGGGAACTTCTCATTCTCCGACAGAGTCTATGGTTGCCGCTTTCGCGGGAACCGAGTACGATACCGGGCTTGACCTTGAGGCATTCTCGGAAATCCGCGCCTACTTTATGGATTTAAGAAAGAAGTATATTGACTCCGGACTTCTCGATACTAAGATTTTAACAGCCGATACAAAGGCTCTTCTCTATCAGGTTCCGGGCGGAATGCTCTCTAACCTTATCTCTCAGCTTAAGCAGGCAGGTAAGGAAGACCAGCTCGACGAGTGTCTTGCCGAGGTACCGAGAGTCCGTAAGGACGCAGGTTATCCGCCGCTCGTTACTCCGACCTCTCAGATTGTCGGAACTCAGGCGGTATTCAACGTAATCGCCGGCGAGCGTTATAAGATGGTAACTAAAGAATTCAAGGGTATTATCGAAGGCAAATACGGCACAACGCCGATGCCTATCGACCCCGAATTCAGAAAGCAGATTATCGGCGACGAGGAGCCGATTACCTGCCGCCCCGCCGACTTGCTCGAGCCCGAGCTTGATAAGCTCAGAGCGGAAATCCCTCAGTATATCGAGCAGGACGAGGACGTGCTCTCCTACGCTCAGTTCCCCGAGGTTGCGACTAAGTTCTTCGAGAAACGCCGCGAGACTAAAGCGGGCATAAACTCGGACTTAGGCGATAAAGCAAATAAGGTTTATCCGGTATAATTAAATATTTTCAGATAAAAAAAGGAAACGGCTGAAAAACCGTTTCCTTTTTGTTATTTAACTTCAAGCAGCTTTTTATTCACTCTTGCCATAACCTTGGTATAGTAAGCGAGATCCGCCGAGGACATTGAGCCCTTTTTAACCTTGCTGACCTTTTCGGCAAAGTCGTTGTAGTCTGCAAGCGCGTCTGTGTAATCGCTCAGAAACTCTATAGCGTTATTAGATTTTTTATATTTTTTAGCTATATCAACATACTTGTTTACAACCTTTTCGTAGCTGTCCATCATATTTTTGATATCGGAGCTTACGCCTCCTGAGCTTTTTGAGGATTTTTTAGATTTCTTTTTAGCTTTTGACTTTTTAGACTTCTTTTTTGCCTTTGATTTTTTAGATGATTTTTTAGATGACTTTTTTGAAACCGTACTATCGTCATCATCTTCATCATCATCGTCCCAGTCTTCGTCATCCCAGTCGTCGTCCTCGTCGTCCCAATCCTCATCATCGTAGTCGCTGTCATAGTCCTCGTAGCTGAGGAAGTTAATGATACCGGCGTGCTTCCGACTATAAGAATCGCCAAACCTCCTATAAGCAGTTTCTTTAATAATGAGCTTTTATTATTTTTCATTTTGTACCTCCGTTTGTTTGATTTTTTTACTTTGGATTTTCATAAAAACAGCTCCGAATAAGCACGATATCGTCCCTAAAATATATAGGTAAAAGGCGATACTCCAATATCGCGAGCTGTCTAAAACTCCTCTGCTTACAAAATCCCAGCACATTAAGGTGAAGAACACGGCTGAAAGGATTGTAAATGTTATTATTCCGGCTGGCTTTAAAGCGAACGATAGAATAAAAGCCAGTAAAGCGAATAATCCGATCAGAATAACCAGAACAAGCATTATAATGCCGAGCTCCGGACCGCCTGCGTACACACTTCCTATTCCCAGTGCGAGTGATATGTAGCTTATCATGGAAACGCTGGTTATTTCGCCGTATCCGCTGGATATATAGGGCAGAAACAAAGAAATAATCATCACAGAGCTTCCTATAAGAGAGATAATCATAGCTATCATATGCAATGTGCCTGCGGATTTCTTTTTATTGTTTTCGTCCATTTTTAAACCTCCTTAAAAATAAATAAAAATTTATTGCTTTGTGTTAATTATATATTGCTTTTTGATAAAAAGCAATAGCTATTTAATAAATAGTTTAATTAATTTAATAATAATAGTAACCTTATTGTAGGTGATATTATGTCCAGATCAATTCCTGTTTCTTATGAAAATACCGAAAAATATACCGAGCTCGGTTTAAACATTGCCTTTTACCGCAAGAAAAGCGGCATGACTCAGGAGCAGCTTGCCGAGAAGGTAGGCGTGAGCCGTTCTCACTTAAGCGCGATAGAGGCGCCGAATATTGTAAAGCCTTTCTCAATTGAATTGCTTTTTAAAATTGCTTCTGCGCTCGGTATTGAGCCATCTCAGGCAAAATTAATAACCGTGTAATTATAATACACGGTTACTTTCTTAAATGGGTATGCAAACTGCATACCTGTTTTATTTTTTTATGTGATATTATACCGATAGATAATCAAAACAGCGGAACGTTAAACATAAGCCATACTGCCGCTGCGATTGATAGCACCCCGATAATGTTCATAATAAGCTTTGCCGCGGGCGGATTTTTAGGATAAAGCTTATGCGATATTCCGGCAATATCTCCGAACATACAGTAGGGCAGAGCCGAGAGGAGTACGAACAGCTCAAGCCCTTGAAGTATATGACCTCCGGGATAGGGCATATCATAGAAAAAATTTACTGTGTAGTTTATATAAGCCGCCAGCATAATAAAGTAAATAATCATAAGAATTATCGTAATAGTTTTAGCCGCCGCTCCGGTTCTGAAGCCCGGGAGCTTACGGTAATTCTTATATGCTTTAGCCTTAGCCTTTTTTGATTCGGCTTTAACGTTGTTGCTCAGTACGGCGATTTTAAGCTCCTCGGCGGTGTTGAACCTGTTTGAGCTGTCCATCTCTATACATCTTTTTATAATGGGCGTTAAGTTTCCGAAGTATAGCTTTTCGCCGGGGATTTCTCCCGTTAAAAGGTAGTTTATAAGCACGCCGCAGGAGTAGATATCGGCTTTCCTGTCGGTCTGAGTAAAGCCGAACTGTTCGGGCGCGGCGTATCCCGGAGTGCCGAGAATACGGGTGTCGGAGTTTTTGCCCTGTTTAACCGTCCTGATAATATCGTAGTCTATTATCTTTATGACGCCGTTTTTATCAATCATTACGTTAGAGGGATTGATATCGCGGTGGATAATTCCCGCCTTATGAAGCACGCTTAAACCGTCGCACAGCTGAGCCGTGATATTTCTTACCGCGTATTCGGAGTATACGCCTCGTTTTTCAACTGCGGTTTCAAGCGTAACGCCCTCAATATATTCGCACAGGCTTATGCATTTACCGTCTTGAACTACACAATCGTAAACCTTCATAAGATAAGGGCTTTTAAGCGTTTTCAGCTTTTCAAATAACGAAAAACCCGAAGCTGAGCAGGTGTACTGTACCATAAGCCTGCCGTCTGTTAAGTTTTTAACCAGTACGGCTTTTTTACCGAGCGGGCTGAGCTCGGAATACTGCCATAATTCAATTCGCTCGTCAGTCGTCATAACATCCTCTTGAAATTGAAATAAATATGTATTAATATAATATCACATAGGAAAGGAATACTCAATATGAAACCTACAGATGATTTGTGGAACGAAATGCTCAATACCGATACCGTCGACGAGTTCGTCGGAAATAATCTTGATGATATAGTATTCAACGGTCTTGAGGAAATGTTTGATTATTTTAAAGAACAGAAAAAGCTCAGGTCTATGGAGGTGTATGACGGCGCAATGATATCACGCACCTTCGGACGCCAGATTATAACGGGTGAACGCGGAGCTACGCGCGATAAGATAATTCAGTTCTGCTTCGGACTTAAGCTGGATTTAGAGGAAGCTCAGCGCTTTATAAAGATAAGCGGTAACCGTGAGTTGTATTTAAGGGATTTGCGCGATTCCGTAATAATTTTCGCAATAAAAGACGGTAAAAGCCTTCTTGAAGCTAACCTTGAGCTCGAAAGAAAAAAACTTCGGCTGCTCGTATAAAAAAGTTTAAAGCCTTCGCTTTTAAAGCGGAGGTTTTTTGCTTTCCGGAAGTAATATTTCCTAAGCGGAAATATAAGCCAAAAAAAGAATAAAACAACATCGAAATTGTTGAATTTTTAAGACTTTTGTGCTACTATAAAAAGTCGTATGGTATAACTGCGGCGGGTAAAAATTTACCTGATATTCCGAAATATCGGAGGTGAGACAATTGCAGGATATGATAAAGAGAATTGTCGAAGCTGACAATAAAGCTAAACAGCTCGATGAGGCTAACAGAAAGGCCGCCGAAAGGGAAAAGCAGAAGATTGAAGAGGAAGCCGAGGCTATATATCGCGAAGCTATGGACAACGCACGGGAGGAAGTCAAGAAAACCAACGCGTATATTGATAAGAGAACCGAGCGCAAAATTAACGATATTAAGGCTAAGCAGGAGTCAGTGTCGATAAAGCTCAAATCCGAATATGAACATAATTGCTCGAGGTGGGTTGACGAAATAGTCAGCCGGGTGCTCGAATAATCGGTTCAAAGTTAACCCTTAAATCTGAAAGGAGGCGGTTATGTGTCCGCTACATCCTACGCCGTTTCGGCTAAGGCGAGGGCAAAGTTCGGAAAATTCCTTTCAATGCGGGATTATTCCGCTTTACTTTCGTGCCAGAGCGTCGCGGAGGTTATGGTTTATCTTAAATCGAATACTCATTTCGCGTCGGCGCTTTCCGAGGTTAACGAGCGTGACGTCCACCGCGGCAGACTTGAGATTCTTTTAAGACAAAATCTCTTCAACGAGTTCGATTCGCTGTGCCGTTATGATTCGGGAATAAGCGCGGGCTTTTCGCGGTATGTCGTTGAAAAAACCGAAGCTGAGCAGATTATACGCTTTTTGATTCTCTTAAATTCCAACTCAACAGAGAAGTTTATCTACCAGTTTCCCGCGTTTTTATCAAAGCACACGGAGCTTGATATTAATAAGCTCGCTAACGCGCGCGACTTCGGCGAGTTTTTAGAGGCGCTTTCGGGTACCTCGTATTACGGGCTTTTAAAGAATTATAAGCCCGACGAGGAGGGAAGACTCCCCGTATCGGAAATCGAAAATAAGCTCTACTGGCGCGTGCTCGGCAATATGCTCGTGCTTATTAAGAAAAAAACCAAGGGCAGTGAGCGAAGCGAGCTGGAGTCGATGTTCAGAACAATCAACGACTATAATATTTTTTCAAGAATTCTGAGGTTGAAAAAGTATTATAACCTTCCGCCCGAGATGCTTAAGGCGAATATTAAGCCCGAGTTCAGCGATTTCAACCGCAAGGTTATCGATAAGATGTGCGAGGCTTCTTCGTCCTCGGAGATTTTCAACATTATGAGAAGTACCGGCCGCGGAAAAATGATTGATAAAATCGGCTATAAAAACGCCAGCGATATCAGTCCGAGGGTTCAGTACCGCGTGGCTAAAAAATATATGTACTTTTCTAAAAATCCGTCGGTCGTTATGGTTTCGTTTATGTTCCTTTGCGAAATTGAGCTTATGAACGTAATAAGCCTGATCGAGGGTATACGATATAGTGTAGACCAAAAAACAATACAGTCTCTGATTATTCACTGACTTTAAAGAGGTGATTATATTTGGCAGTATCATCAATGCAGGCCGTGAACGTTATCGGGTTGATGGATTACATCGACGAGGTAATCACGGTGCTGGGTGAATCGGATGTGTTTCATCCGGACGAGGTGACTAATTTCTATGACGACGTTCTGGATTTTACTCATCTCCAGGTAAAAAACAGCTACGCCGAGCCTCTTACCAACCTGAAATCCGCGCTTAATTCAACAAGACGTGAGTTCAAGCGCGTTGACGTAAGCGACTTTAATCCTTCGTTTGAGGAGCTCGACAGCTTTTCCGCGAAAACTACCGCGGATATCGACGCTTTAATAAGCGAGAGGGAAAAGCTTAAGGATGAGCTATCTAAGCTTAAGCACAATATCGAAACCGCCGCCCATTTTGCGGGGCTTGACGTTGAGATTCAAAAGGTGCTTAAAATGGAGTATATGAAGGCTCGTTTCGGCAGACTCCCCAAGGACAGTCTTGAAAAGCTCAAGGCGTATAAGGATAACGACTACGTCGATTTCGCGGTTTGTACCGAGGATAAATCCCATTGCTGGGGCGTGTATTTCGCTCCCTTAAGCAAGGTTAAGGAGATAGACAGTATCTTCGAAGGGCTTTTCTTTGAGGCGAGCGACTTAATCGGCGAGGACGAAACTCCCGTCGAGAGAATCGAAAAGGATAAAAAACAGCTTCCGATTCTCGAAAATGAGGTTAAAGAAGCTCAGAAAAGGCTCGACGATTATCTTGACGAGAATAACGGGAAAATTTGCCGTTATCTTTCTAAGCTTCAGGAGCTTTATCTTTACTCGGGTATCAGGAGCAAGGCGCTCCAGCACGGAAACAGCTTTATTATAGTCGGCTGGATTCCGACCTCACAAAAGAAAAAGCTTAAAAAACGCTTAAATAAAATAAAGAGCGTGGAGCTCGATTTCTCCGACGCTAAGAACGAGATGGATAAGCATCCGCCTATTAAGCTTAAGAACTGCTTTTTGGCGAAACCGTTTGAGTTCTATACCGAGATGTACGGCGTACCTAAGTATAACGAGATTGACCCGACGTTCTTTATCGCGATAACCTACGTTATCATTTTCGGTATAATGTTCGCCGATTTAGGTCAGGGAATATGCCTGTCAATCGTAGGACTTCTGATGTGGAAGCTGAAGAAGATGAAAATCGGAAAAATTCTCTTCCCGTGCGGACTGTCCTCAGCGGTATTCGGAACGCTTTTCGGAAGCGTATTCGGCTTTGAGCATTTGCTTGACCCGATGTTCAGAATGTTCGGCTTTGAGGAAAAGCCGTTCGAGGTTATGGCGTCCGAGAATACGAATACTATTATACTCGGCGCAATCGGAATCGGAGTTCTGCTTCTGATAGTAGCGATGTTCCTGAATGTTTATACGTCAATACGGCAGAAGGACTACGGCAGGGCGCTGTTTTCTACGAGCGGAGTCGCCGGAATAATATTCTACAGCGCGCTTGTAGGCGGACTGACGTGCGAGATTTTCCTCGGAATCCACATTATGTCGATTCTTTATATTATCGGACTTATCGTCATTCCGTTTATAGTAATCTTCTTTGCCGAGCCCCTGTCGGGACTTGTAAACGGCAAGGAGAACTGGCAGCCCGAAAGCTGGGGCGGTTATATTGTTGAGAATATCTTCGAGTCTATAGAAGTTCTCTTAAGCTATGTAACTAACACAATGAGCTTTTTGCGTGTAGGCGCATTCGTGCTGGTTCACGCCGGAATGATGCTCGTAGTATTCGTGCTTGCCGAAACGGTAGGCGGAATCGGCTACTGGGCAATTGTCGTAATCGGAAATATTCTGGTTATGGTTTTAGAGGCGCTTTTAGTAGCGATTCAGGTATTGAGGCTTGAATATTACGAAATGTTCAGCCGCTTCTACTCGGGAGAGGGAAGACCTTTCGAGCCTATAAAAGTAAGCTCGCTTGATTAATAAACTATTTGATTTACATATTTATGGAGGTTTTTATTATGTTACTTTTTGATTGTTTAATGATGGCTTTACCCGTTGTATTTTTAGTTGCTTCCGTTATTATCGCCGTTAAGGCAGTAGAACGCGGTAAGAACAAGAAGAGAACCGTGCTTATGCAGCTCGCTTCCTTTGCGGCGGTATTTTCAATCTGCTTTATCTGTCCTATTATCGCGGGCGCGGCTACAGGCGACGCAGCAGCGGCTTCGGCAGGTGCGGACGGTATGGCTTATATTGGCGCGGCAGCAGCTACGGGCTTATCCTGTATAGGCGGCGGTATAGCGGTTGGTAACGCGGCTCCCGCAGCTATCGGAGCTACAAGCGAGGACCCGAAGGCGTTCGGTAAGGCTATTATCTTCGTTGCGCTCGGTGAAGGTATCGCGCTTTACGGTATGCTTATTTCGATTATGATTATTTCCAAGATTGGCTAAGTGGTGAAAAATGCAGTTTTATTTAATCAGCGATAACGTTGATACAAAAATGGGTATGCGCTTCGCGGGGATTCCCGGCGTTGTGGTGCACGAGGAGGAGGAAGTCAGACGCGAGCTTTTAAGCGCTATGGAGCGCGAGGATATCGCGGTAATTCTGATGACCGAAAAGCTCGTATCGCTTTGCCCGGACATTGTATACGACCTTAAGCTCAACCGTAAGAAGCCGTTGATTGTTGAAATTCCCGACCGTCACGGAAACGGAAGAACTAAAGACAGTATCACAAAGTATGTACAGGACGCGATCGGCGTAAAACTGTAAGCGTTATCACGGAAAGAAGGTAACTAATGCCTAAGAATAATACAGATAAATTCCTTAAGGCGATAAAGAAATACGCTAAGGCTCAGAAAAACGCGCTCAAGGGCGAGGTTATTCAGCTTAAAACCGAACGTCTTAAGGAAGCGGAAGCGAAGGCTAAGCGCGACAGCCAGCGCCTTTTAAAGGACGGCCTTCGTGAAAAAACAAATAAAAGCACCGCTCTTTTAGCTAAGGAAACTCAGGAAAGCCGTAAAAAGCTTTTCCTTGAAAGAGCGGCTATGACCGAGGAGATTTTCTCTAAGGCGGAGGAAAAGCTCATCGCCTTTACCGAAACCGGCGAATATCCTGATAAGCTTAAAAAAAGCGCCGAGGCTATTCACGGGCTGTTCGGAGAGGAAAGCTGTACGCTCTATATATGCGAGCGTGATTTAAGCTATTCTGAGGAGCTTAAATCCATATTCGGCGGAAATGCCGAAATTGAAGCGGATAAAAAAATAAAAATCGGCGGAGTAAGGGGCTTTTGCGAGAGCAGGGGCATTATCGCCGACGAAACTCTAGACAGCAAGCTTAACGCTCAGCACGGATGGTTTACAGAAAACTGTACGCTTTCCGTAGAGTAATTTATCCGGCAGAAAATTCCCCGCTTTACGGCTTGCCCTTATGGGCAGGCGTACTCTGATTGAAAGAGATGAATTGATATGAAAGACAATGTTATTTTCGGAATCAACGGCCCTGTTGTTACCGTTAAAAACGCCGACTGCTTTGAAATGATGGAAATGGTGCATGTCGGCGAGCAGAATCTGGTAGGCGAGGTAATCGGTATTACCGACGAGCTCACTACAATTCAGGTTTACGAGGAAACAACAGGTCTTAAGCCCGGAGATCCCGTTTCCGGAAGCGGAGCGCCTATGAACGTGCTTCTCGGCCCCGGAATACTTGATAATATATTTGACGGAATCGAGCGTCCGCTTAAGGCGATTGAAAAAGAGTCCGGCTCGTTTATCAGCCGAGGCGCGACGGTATCTTCGCTCGACGACGAAAAATTATGGAATGTTACTATGAAAATAAAGGTCGGCGATAAGCTCGAGGGCGGTCAGATTTACGCGACTATCCCCGAAACGCCGATTATCGAGCACCGCCTTATGGTTCACCCCGAGCTTTCGGGCGTTGTAGTTGAGGTTAAGCCCGACGGCGAGTATAAGCTGTTTGATACGGTTGCCGTAATCGAGGACGATTTAGGCGTGCGCCATGAGCTTACGCTGTGCCAGAAATGGCCTATAAGAACGGCGCGTCCCGTTAAGACCAGGCTTACTCCCTCAATTCCGCTAATTACCGGTCAGCGTATTATGGATACGCTTTTCCCGATAGCTAAGGGCGGCACCGCCGCTATTCCCGGCGGCTTCGGTACGGGTAAAACAATGAACCAGCACCAGCTCGCTAAATGGTGCGACGCCGATATCATTATTTACGTCGGCTGCGGCGAGCGCGGAAACGAGATGAGCCAGGTTCTCGAGGAGTTCTCCGAGCTTATCGACCCTAAGTCAAACCGTCCCATGACCGACAGAACGGTGCTTATAGCAAATACCTCTAATATGCCTGTTGCGGCGCGTGAGGCTTCTATTTATACGGGTATTACTCTCGCTGAGTATTACCGTGATATGGGTTATCATATCGCTATGATGGCGGACTCTACCTCGCGCTGGGCTGAGGCGCTCCGCGAGATTTCCGGACGACTTGAGGAAATGCCTGCCGAGGAAGGCTTCCCGGCATACCTGCCCTCGCGATTAGCCGAGTTCTACGAGCGCGGCGGACGAGGCGAGGTTCTTTCGGGCGGCGAGGGTTCCGTTACACTTATCGGAGCGGTATCGCCGCAGGGCTCCGACTTCTCCGAACCCGTTACTCAGAACACAAAGCGTTTTACGCGTGTGTTCTGGGCGCTTGATAAAGCGCTCGCTTACGCGAGACATTATCCCGCAATTAACTGGATTGACAGCTACAGCGAATATTTCGGCGATTTAGACCCGTGGTTCAGAGAAAACCTCGGCGACGATTTCGTTGAGTACAGAAACCGCATAAGCGCTCTGCTTCAGGAGGAGAGCTCCCTTATGGAGATTGTTAAGCTTATCGGTTCCGACGTACTTCCCGATGACCAGAAGCTCGTTATCGAAACCGCCAGAGCTATCCGTGTAGGCTTCCTGCAGCAGAACGCCTTCCACGCGGAGGATACCTACGTTCCGCTTGAAAAGCAGAAGCTTATGATGAAGGTTATTCTTCATCTTCACGAGAAGGCTAAGGATGTTGTAGCCCGCGAAATTCCGATTTCAAAAATCATCGGGCTCGGTCTTTTCGATAAGCTGACAAAAATGAAATACGATATACCCAACAACCGTCTTGATATGTTTGACGGCTATATCAAGGAAATCGACGAAAAACTCGCCGGATTCTTACAGTAAGGAGGGAACGCGCGATGATTATTGATTATGTTGGCGTAAAAGAAATCAACGGCTCGCTGATTGTTATGGACGGCGTAAAGGGCGTTTCCAACGAAGAAATCGTAGATATTATGCTTGAGAACGGTACTACCCGTCAGGGACGTGTCGTTCAGATTGACGGCGAAAGAATCGTTGTTCAGGTATTCGAGGGTACAAGACGCATCAGCCTTAAAAATACCCGCACCCGTCTTACCGGCCATCCTATGGAAATGCCGCTTTCTCCCGAGATTATCGGTCGAGTTCTCGACGGCGCGGGACGTCCCGCGGACGGACTGGGCGATATTTTCCCCGTAAAAAAGGCGAATATCAACGGTACTCCGATTAACCCGGTTTCACGAGTTTATCCTAAAAACTATATTAATACCGGTATTTCTACCATTGATACGCTTATGACTCTTATCAGAGGCCAGAAGCTTCCTATCTTCTCAGGCTCCGGTATGACTCATAACGATTTGGCGGTTCAGATTGTTCGTCAGGCGAAGATAAGCGGAGCCGACAGCAACAACTTCGGCGTAGTATTCGCCGCTATGGGCGTTCAGAAGGACGTCGCCGAATACTTCAGAAAGAGCTTTGAGGAAAGCGGAGTTCTCTCAAGAGTTGTAATGCTTTTAAACCTCAGTAACGACCCGATTATCGAGCGTACGCTTACACCGCGCTGCGCTCTCACGATTGCCGAGTATCTCGCGTTTGAGCTCGATATGCATATCCTCGTTATTATGACGGATATGACCTCATATGCCGAGGCTCTTCGTGAGTTCTCGTCCTCAAAGGGTGAAATCCCCGGAAGAAAGGGCTATCCCGGTTATCTTTATTCCGACCTTGCTTCTCTTTACGAGAGAGCGGGTATGATAAAGGGCTGCTCGGGTTCCGTTACTCAGATTCCGATTCTTACTATGCCTAACGACGATATTACTCATCCGATTCCCGACCTTACCGGTTATATTACCGAGGGTCAGATTGTACTCGACCGCACCTTGCAGGGTCAGGGACTTTACCCGCCCGTAAACGTGCTGCCGTCTCTTTCACGTCTTATGAAGGACGGTATCGGCGAAGGATATACTCGCGGAGACCATCAGCCGCTCGCGAACCAGCTTTTCGCTTCCTACGCTAAGGTTATCGACGCGAGAGCGCTCGCCTCGGTTATCGGTGAGGAGGAGCTTTCTCCGATTGATAAGAAGTATATCGAGTTCGGTAAGCTTTTTGAGTCAAAATTCGTTAATCAGGGCTTTACCGAGAACCGAAGCATTGAACAGAGTCTCGATTTAGGCTGGGAGCTGCTTTCAACCCTGCCGAGAGCCGAGCTCGACCGCGTAGACGATACTCTGCTTGATATCTACTATAAGGGCTGAGAGGTGTCGTAATGGCTGTTCAGACAGTACCCACCAAGGGTAATTTAATGAATACGAAAAAGTCGCTCGCCCTCGCTAAAAACGGTTATGAGCTCCTCGACCGAAAGAGGAATATTCTTATCCGCGAGATGATGACGCTTATCGACCACGCTAACGCGATTCAGGAAAAAATCGACAGCGCCTACGAGGAAGCATATTTAGCGCTGCAGACCGCTAATATAATGAACGGCTTCTGCGAGGATATATCGAAGTCAGTTCCCGTGGAGGACGGCTTAAAGCTCGACTTCAGGAGCGTAATGGGCGTTGAGATTCCGATTCTCACGATTGACGAGAGCAAGAACTATAACTACCTCCATTACGGTACGAGAACTACTAACTCCGCCGTCGATAAGGTTTATATCCTTTTTACGAAGGTAAAGCTCCTCACCGTTGAGCTTGCCGAGATTGAAAACAGCGTTTACCGCCTTGCGGACTCAATAAAGAAAACTCAGAAGCGTGCGAACGCGCTGAAGAATATTATGATTCCCCGTTTTTCGGAGACCGTAAAATTTATTACCGACGCGCTCGACGAAAAGGACAGGGAGGAGTTCAGCCGCTTAAAGGTAATTAAGCGCAAGAAGCTTAAAGATAACGAAAAGAGAACTAAAGAATAATTTAAGCCTCCGTTTGATATCAAGCGGAGGCTTTATACATCCTTTATTTGGGAATTTATTGTGCGGTGTTGCATACTTCGGTAAGATATGATAAAATTTATCTCAGTGAGGTAAGGATTATGAAAAAGATTTTGAAGTTTGTTTCAGCCGTTTTATGCACGGTTATTTTATGCTCAATGCTCGCTCCGATTTACGCCGGAGCGGTAGGTATGGAGGATATTTATAAAATCGGCGACGTGAATTTTGATGATAAGGTTGACGTGCTTGACGCTACGCTGATTCAGAAGCACCTTGCTAAAATCAGCACCCTCACGGAAAGTGCGCTCAAAAAAGCCGATACCGATTATAATCTGGATATCAATATCCTCGATGCAACTCATATTCAGAAGATAGTTTCTAAAATCTACGTCCCCTTAACCGCTAAAAAGGGCGTAGATATCTCTAAGCATAACGGAGATATTAATATCTCCAAGCTGAAAGCGGCAGGCTATGATTTCGTTATGATACGCTGCGGCTTCGGCGGCAACGTTACCTCTCAGGACGATAAGCTTTTTGAGCAGAACGTCAAAAAATGCGAGGAAGCCGGTATGCCGTGGGGAGTTTATCTCTACTCATACGCCCTCAGCGTTGATGATGCTAAAAGCGAGGCGGCTCATACTTTAAGGCTGCTTAAGGGTAAAAAGCCTACTCTTCCCGTAGCCTTCGATATGGAGGACGCGGACGGCTATAAAAAGAATAACGGTATGCCCGATAATGCAACACTCGTTAAAATCTGCCGAACATACCTCGAGGGAATAAGGGACGCGGGTTACTATCCGATTCTTTACGCGAGCTTAAGCTGGATAAACAATAAGCTTAACGACGAGAGCCTGTTAAATGAGTTTGATATCTGGCTTGCTCAATGGAATACCGAATGTAAATACAAGGGGAAAAACCTCGGAATATGGCAGTACGGTGGAGAAACCAACTATATCGACGGCGCTTCGATAGAAGGAGTGGCGGATACGATTGATAAGGATTTTTGCTATAAGGATTACCCCTTGATTATTAAAAATCAGGGTTATAACGGTTGGTGAGATTATGAACGATATTGATGAGCGTCTTAAAAAACAGCTGTCTTTTTCCCTTGAGATAGATAAGGAGAAAAACGTATTCCGCCGGACTCATCTCTCAGAAAAAGGCAGGAACGAAAACGACGCCGAGCACGCGTGGCATATGGCGGTTATGGCGTATATTTTAAGAGAATATTCCAACGAGGATGTTGATATCTCTAAGGTTATGCTTATGTGCCTTATTCACGATATCGTCGAGATTGACGCCGGCGATACCTACGCCTACGATGAAAACGGCATTAAAACTCAGAAGGAGAGGGAAGACAAAGCTAAAGAGCGGATTTTCTCCCTTTTACCCGACGACCAGAAAGCAGAGCTTATCGCGGTTTTTGATGAGTTTGAAGAGTATGAAACCGCTGAATCTAAATTTGCTCACGCTATGGATAACCTCCAGCCGATTATTCTCAACAACTCGAACGGCGGCGCCGACTGGCGCGAGCATAAGGTTACGGCTGAGCAGGTATATTCACGCCAGAATAAGACAAAGCTCGGCTCAGAAAAGCTGTTCGAGGTAATTGATAATATAATAAAGGAAAATATTGATAAGAAAAATTTAAAGTAAAGGAAGGACAATTATGAAAGAGTATAAAAATCCCGAATTTGAGGAAGTTAAATATTCCTGCGAGGAAGAAGCTCTCGGAACTTCTAGCGAGGATAACGCCGAGTCGAATTTAGACGACCTTCTTAATCCTTAATAAATAGCTATCCGGTTTAGAGCATTTGCTTTGAACCGGATTTTTTGCTTTATAAGGAACTGCGTTCCTTATAAAGTAAAAAACATTTTATATTTCCCGCTCATTTGCGCCCTGCGTGCGCACGAGCGATGGATATACGAAAGCTCCGCACTTAGGTGCGCACGCTTTCTTGTTGACATATTAGAATGGAAGTGATATACTGATTTGCGAATGATTCGCAAATTGAGGTGGATACAATGCCTAAATATATGACAAAACAGCGTAAGCTCCTTATCGAATATCTTTCGGGACATATTGACGAGAGTATTTCCGCTAACCGCATAGCCGAGGATTTAGCTACGAGAATAAGTAAAAGCGCGGTTTACCGCAATCTCGCCGATTTAGAGGCTGAGGGCAAGCTCAGGCGCGTTGCGGATAATAATACCCGCGAGGTTGTTTATCAGTATGTTGACGAGGATAAGTGCCGCGAGTGCCTGCATTTAAGCTGTAAAAAATGCGGAAAAACGTACCATATGAGTATGACCGCCGCCGATTCTCTTGTTGAGAATGTGTCTAAGTCGGAGAGTTTTGTTGTAGATAAGGAAAAGACAGTTTTGTACGGAATATGTAAGGAGTGTATGGAAGAAGAATGAAAAGACTGATTGCTTTATTGCTTTGCGCCATATGCGCCTTCGGGCTTCTTACAGGCTGTAAGAACAGCGAAAGTGAAAGCTCCGGAAAGCTTAAAATAGTTACGACGATTTTCCCCGTTTATGACTGGGTTAGGGAGCTTACCGCAGGCTGCGGGGACGTTGAATTATCTCTGCTTATTGATAACGGAGTAGATATCCACAGCTTCCAGCCCTCAGCGCGCGATATAATAGAAATCGGCTCATGCGATATGTTCGTGTACGTCGGAGGCGAGTCCGACAGCTGGGTAACCGACGCGCTTGAGGAAAAGATTAATAAAGATATGACCGTTGTAAATCTTCTTGATATACTCGGCGATAAAAGCAGGGAAGAAAAATTCATCGAGGGTATGAGCGGAGAGAGGGAAGAGGATCCCGAAACCGACGAGCATGTTTGGCTTTCTCTTAAAAATGCTGAGATTTTTACCGACAGTATTTCGGACGGGCTTAAAAAGCTTTTGCCCGGTGATAAGAAACTGCTGAGTGAAAACGCCGAAAAATATAAGGAAGAGCTTAACGCGCTTGATAAAAGCTATAAAAAGACTGTCGATAGCTCTGAGAAAAAAACTCTCGTATTCGGCGACAGATTTCCGTTTCTGTATCTTACCGAGGACTACGGTATAAATTATTACGCCGCGTTTTCGGGCTGCTCTGCCGAGACCGAAGCGAGCTTTAATACTATAGCCTTTCTCGCGGATAAGGTCGATAAGTATAAGCTTAATACGATTCTTAAAATCGAAACCTCCGACAGCTCGATAGCCGATACGATTAAGAATGCAACGAAATCTAAGAATCAAAAAATCCTCACCCTCGATTCTATGCAGTCTAAAACAAGCGAGGATATTAAAAACAAGGTGACGTATCTTTCGGTAATGAAGGATAATCTGAAGGTTTTGAAGCAGGCGCTTAAATAATTGCGTTATTGCGGCTTAAAGAAACAATTTGAAATAAAAGTAAAAAAACACTTGCACTTTATTTGATTTTGTAGTATAATACAAAGGCTGAATAAAGCTATCCGGGTGTGGCGCAGTTTGGTAGCGCGCTTGAATGGGGTTCAAGAGGCCGCTGGTTCGACTCCAGTCACTCGGACCATAAAAAAGTCCAGTATCCATCAGGGTTCTGGGCTTTTTCTTTTTGTACCGTTCTAAACACTAAACACTGAATAGTAGAAATAAAGTAGAATTCCATTATTTTCATCCCTTCCAAATAGACCTATTATTCCTTTTTATCAGCAACAATAAAATCTATTTCAAAAATGCAGAAAAAGCCCTATTTTGCTTTTTCTATACTTTACTTGTATAGTAAACAGGAATTACTTTTACCGCATCTTCTTTGCTCGAAAACAATCGACTGTGTCTGATTTGTATAGTTGCGCCTGTGTCCTTGTAGGTTATCACACAAAAATCTTTTGTAGCCCGTTTAATAACTACCTCTCTTAAAAATATTCTGTTATCTACAATAAAAGCGGTATCGCCAACATTAAACTGAGCCATAATAACACTTCCTTAAACAAAGTTTATAACCATTATACAAACATTCGTTCTAAAAGTAAAGCCTTTTAGAAAAAAGGAAGAAATTTCATTGAATAATTCCCGATAGTATGGTAAACTAATATTGCTAACAAATCAAAATCCCATATTATCCAAAACGAGTGTGTGTTTGTCAAAAACACATGCTCCGTTCCACATTGTCGTTTTGGCTTTTAT
>CAJOFK010000017.1 GCA_905234015.1 uncultured Ruminococcus sp. | reverse complement strand
ATTTATCAAAACGTAGAAAACGGGAGTTTTTACTCGTTGCGTGAAGCTTTTCTATGATTTTGAGAGCTATTCTTTCATTTTTACTTTACAGTGCCATAATAAAAAAGACGCGCAACCGTAGCTACGCGCCAAAAAACACATAGCTCCGATTGTCGCCAAACAAATTACAGTATTAACCACTTGTATATTCAAATAATACAGGGATAGCCGTATCGAGCATAGTGTTTTTATCAAATAATAAAAACACTATCCCCAAAATCAATTTGAATATACACAAAAATATTTATCTGTAATTTGTTGGCACCTTTATTTTACCACATTTAAATGAAAATTACTCACCAAAAATCAATAACATTATTTATGCAATTTGCACATATAATATTAATTAATTTATTCTAATGATATAACCCAATAGAAAACAGGCGCGGATCTTGCGCCTGTTCCCTTTAGTGTTTGATTTTTAAATAACCTTAACTTTTATTTCCTTCGCAAAGCCGTTGTTGGAGTAAATGTAGATTTTTGCCGAGCCTTTTCTTACGGCTGTGATTTTACCGTTTTTATCAACCTTTGCAACCGCTGTGTTGCTCGATTTATAACGGAGTTTTGCGGCATGTTTGATAGGCTTTTTGTTCTTGTTCTCAAGAATGAACGAAGCTTTAATTCTTGCTTTTTTGTTTACCTTGAGCTTATAACTGCTCTTTGAAACAGTAATGCTCTTAATGTTCGTACGTTTACTATTTGCGCCTGCTATATGGAAGGTAGGAGTTTTGAATATCTTTTTATACTTTCCGTTAATTTTCTTCTGCGCTTTGATGTAAACCTTAACATTCTTTTTATCGTTAAGTTTTTCACCGTTCAGCTTAGTAATATCGTACTTCGTTATATTTCCCTTAACGGTTGCGATTTTCTTATACTTGTTACTATTGCTGCAATATGTAGCATAGATTACATAACGCTGAGCACCTTTAACCTTACCCCACTTAACGGTTATCTTACCCTCGCTCGAGGTTCCTTTAACGCCTGCGACAAATTTAGCAATTTTTGCTTCTTTTTCTGCTTTTTCTTTATCTATAGCAGGAGTATCGGTAGGATCTTCTGTCGGAGTAATTGTCGGAGCTTCCGTGGGAGCTTCTGTCGGCTCTGCAGTAGTTGGCTCAGTTGTAGGAGCTTCCGTGGGAGGCTCTGTAGGTTCTGCAGTAGTTGGCACAGTTGTAGGAGTTTCCGTGGGAGGCTCTGTGGGTTCTGCGGTAGTTGGCTCTGTTGTCGGAGCTTCTGTGGTTGGCTCTGTCGGCTCTGAGGTGGCGGGCTCAGTGGGCTCAGGCTCTGCAATTGTAAAGTCTGCTGTAGCTTCAGCTGATTTATAATTATCAGTTTCCGCTATTGAAGCCTTAACTGTGTAATCGCCGGCATTTGCAGGAACATCTGCGACGAATTCATCACTGCCCTTAACAGCGTAAGTATAAGTAACCTCGCCGTTTCCTGTGTTGCCTGTTACAGAAGGTGTTTTTGCTTCTTCGCCGTATGTCCAGCCGTCAAGTGTAACCGTGGGATTTATATCCGCCTTAGCAATTGTGAAGTCGGCTGTAGCCTCGCCGCCGTTATAGTTTTCTGTATCAGCGATAAGCGCTTTAACTGTATACTCGCCGGCATTTTCGGGGACATCTTCAGTGCAGGACATATCGGAAGCGTCTTTAACCTTATACAAGTATTTTACTTCACCGTTTTCCGAATTACCGGTAACTGAGGGGGTTTTTGCTTCTTCGCCGTATGTCCAGCCGTCAAGTGTAACCGTGGGATTTATATCCGCCTTAGCAATTGTGAAGTCGGCTGTAGCAGTACCCGCGTTAAACTTATTACTTGCGGCGATATCAGCCTTAACCGTGTATTTGCCTGCCGCTGTGGGTATGTCAGACTTGTACTCGCTTTCGCCGTCTGCCTTGTAAGTGAATGTAACATCAGCGTTGCCTGAGTTGCCTTCAACAACAGGGGTTTTAGCTTCTTCGCCGAATTTCCAGCCTTCTATGGTCACGGACGGATTAATATCGGTTGTATAGGTTTTGAAAGTCGCCTTATATGTTGTTTCTCCCGTAACCTTAGTTATATCTTTATCCCAACCGGAGAAAGCCCATGTGTAATCATCCTCGGGTTTAGTGGGAAGTTCGCCGTTATAGATAGGAGTTTCGTCATAATCGACTGTATACTCAGCCAGTAAAGAATCGTCGTAGTTTGTGAATTTAATACTATAGGAACGAAGAACCGGAGTATAAGTTGCTGTGTATGTAACGTTGCCTGATACATTACTTATCTCGGGAGACCATCCCGCAAATGTGTAATTGTACTGAGCCGTAGAAGCCTTTGTCGGCGTATCGCCGTTATACTCGGGAGTAGTGCCGTATTCTACGTTCTCGTCAGTTTCGATAACCGTATCGCCGTTCTTCCATGTAACAGTGTATTTGTTTACGGTTGAGCTGAATGTCGCAGTATATGTTACATTACCTGATACAGCAGGA
This sequence comes from uncultured Ruminococcus sp., assembly GCA_905234015.1. Classification (GTDB taxonomy): domain Bacteria; phylum Bacillota; class Clostridia; order Oscillospirales; family Acutalibacteraceae; genus Ruminococcoides. The sequence continues at coordinate 29,443 of CAJOFK010000017.1, read as the reverse complement.
ATCTCATTAGCGGCATATGAGTGCTCACCGTCTGTCCATCCGCTGAAAGTATATGTATACTGCGCTGTAGCGTCCTTTGTCGGCGTTATACCGTCATAAGAAGGAGTTTTACCATAATCTACATTCTCATCGGTTTCAATAACAGAGTCGCCGTTCCTCCATTTAACCGTGTATTTGTTTACGGTTGAGCTGAATGTCGCAGTATATGTTGCATTACCTGATACAGCAGGAATCTCATTAGCGGCATATGAGTGCTCGCCGTCTGTCCAGCCGCTGAAGGTATAAGTATACTGCGCTGTAGCGTCCTTTGTCGGCGTATCGCCGTTATACTCGGGAGTTGTGCCGTATTCTACGTTCTCGTCGGTTTCGAGAACCGCGTCGCTGTTCTTCCACGTTACGGTATAAGTTTTCAGCTCGAACTTTGCTGTAAGTGCAGTATCCGCGCTGACGCTCTTATAGTCAAGCTCTGCGTCGGAGGAGTAGAGAGTATCGCCGTCAAACCAGCCCTTGAATTTATATCTCTCCGAAGGAACGGCAGTAATCTTACCCGTGTTTGTTGAACGCGGATAGAAGGATATTTTTCCTCCGCTTAATATATTGATAAGAGCGTTATTTTTAAAAGTAATTCCGTGATCCCACGCAACAATGACATTTGCTCCGTCAGAAACAGCTAATTCACTCTGTACCTCAACCAAAGTTAACGGATCTGTATCCTTTCCGAATGTGCCGCCGTCCATAGTAATTTTTCCGTTTTCGCCCGAGGCAAGAGTGAGCTTGTAAAAGGTCTTCTGAACGGGTGTAAAGGTCGCCGTGTAGGTTGCTGCTGCGCTGACAGCGGGGAGCGTATCGTTAATGCCGTAAGAATTCGTGCCGTCAGTCCAGCCCGAGAATGTATAGGTATAGTCGTCATCCTCAGGCTTAGAGGGAGTATCGCCGACATACTTGGGATTTGTGCCGTCCTCAACGTTCTCGTCTGTTTTAAGAATTTCGTCTCCGTTCTTCCAAGTAATGGTGAAGAATTGACGAATAACAAGATGCAGAGTGCTTTCCTTCTGGATATTGTAGTCTTGGAGAGTTTTGTCGTCTTCAAGCTTTTTGCCTGCAAAAATCAGCCTCTGACTCTGAGCTTCAATGCCGTCAAACTTTTCAATCTGTGACTTCACATAGGCGATTGTATTGGTCAACTCAAAGCGGTAGATTTTACTTGTGCTGTCCATCTTCTTGATAGTAATCGGAACGCCCTTGCTGTTTTCCGTAAAGGTTGCCGTATAGGTTGTGTCAGCGCTGAGAGCCGGGAGAGTATCGTTAACGCCGTAGGAATTTGTGCCGTCAGTCCATCCTGAGAATGTGTAGGTATACTGCGGATCCTCAGGCTTGGTCGGTGTATCGCCGTTATACTCGGGAGTTGAGCCGTACTCAACGTTTTCGTCGGTTTCGAGGGTTTCGCTGCCGTTCTTCCAGGTAATTGTATATTTCGGAAGAGCCTCAAGCGGAATAAGCGTCTTGCCCGCTAATTTGCTTTTGTCGGTGTTATCTTCCGCAATGTAAATGCTTCCGTCGCTGTCGGTGAAATTCTTTTTCAGATTTACGGTACCGTCGTAGCTGTCAGCTTTTACGCTCATACTGTCCTTGGAGCTGTCCGTCCAGCTCAGTTCAATGATATCGCTGCTTTCGATACCCGCGCCGTTTTTGCCGCCTATCGCTTCTATCGAACCGCCGTTAATGGTAATTGCTTTGCAGGAGCTTGAAGAAGCTCCGCTGCCGATACCCGCGGCTTCCTCGCCGCCTGTCGCGGTAACGGTACCGCCGTTAATGGTAATTGCTTTGCAGGAGCTTTCAAAATATCCGCTGCCGATACCCGCGGCGCTTTCGCCGCCTGTCGCGGTAATAATACCGCCGTTGACGGTAATATTACCGCATGTAGTTCCGGTTTCACTGCCGATACCCGCTTTGTGTGTATCAACCGAATCGATAATAAGCTTGCCTGTTTCTTCATTTTCAGCTTTTTTCTGCTGCCAGATTGTCAGAGATGCGTTTTCATCAACTTTAATACCATTATGAGCTGTTAAGGTCGCGCCGTTGCAGAGGAGCAGGTTCACGTCGCCTGAGCAGCTCATTCGCTCGCTGATTTCAACATCCTTAAACGCGATGTACCAGCCGCTTGACATATAAGTTGTATCGGATTTGATTATATTAAATTCGGTAATCGGTTCCTGCACAACGCCCGCCGCGTCAACATAGTGAATGCCGTCATAGGGTTTAAGAGTCTTGCCCGCAAATTTTTTGACGTCGGCTGAATTCGTCGCGTCGTAAACATTACCGTCGCCGTCAATAAATTTCTTAAGGAGCTTAAGGGTGCCGTTGTAGCTGTTGGCTTTTACGCTCATTTTTTCCCTTGAGCTCTCCGTCCAGTTAAGTATAATATCAGTGACAGAGCTGCTGGAATACCTACCGATACCCGTGACATACTTGTCGGATGACCCGGACAATAAACCGCCTGTCGCTTCTATCGAACCGCCGTTGATGGTAATTGTGCTGCAGGAAGAATCATTATTTCTTCGACCGATACCAACATTCCCTTTGCCGCCTGTCGCGGTGACTTCGCCGCCGTTGATAGTAATACCTTCGCAGGAATCCCTGCTGGCTCCGCAGCCGATTCCCGCGCCGCTTTCGCCGCCTGTCGCGGTGACATTTCCGCCGTTAATGGTAATTGCGCCGCAGGAGCTGTTATCAGATCCGCAGCCGATTCCCGCGCCGCCCTCGCCGCCTGTCACGGTAATAATACCGCCGTTGACGGTAATATTACCGCCTGAACTAAGGTTATCACTGCCGATACCCGCGTTAATACTATCAACCTTATCAACTAGGAGCTTGCCTGTTTCTTCATTCTCAGCTTTTTTCTGCTGCCAGATTGTAAGGCTGCTGTTTTCAAAAACAGAAATGCCCTTGTGAGCGGTTAAGGTTGCGCCGTTGCAGAGAATAAGGTTGACGTTCAAGTCTACAGAGAGTATACGCAAATCAATCTCTATATCATCAAATACAACGTACCAGCCCTTTAAGAGTGTTATTGTGTCGGAATCAACTGTTGTATAGCTTGTAATCGGCTCCTGCTCGACGCCGTCCGCGTCAACATATTTTACGGCGCCCGACTTCGGCGCGCGCCTGAACTTCGCCTGATATACCGCGTCGCCGCTTACCGCTGCAACCTTAGGACTCCAGCCCGAGAAGGTATAAATATATTCATCGTCATCCGCCTTAGTCGGAGTATCGCCGTTATACTTGGGAGTTTTGCCTTCCTCAACATTCTCGTCGGTTTCGAGAACCGTATCGCCGTTCTTCCAGGTTACCGTATACTTGGATACAGGCTCGGTAAATGAACAATTGAAGGAGAAATTATCTTTGATAACTGAACCCTTATCAATGATTCGGGTAAGGTCGTCGTCCGCGCACGCCAGAGTTTCAAATGAGTTGATAATATCAGCTGTGCCCGCGGCGGCAGCCTTGTACTTAGTTACCATTAATAAACTGTCATCGGAAGTAAAGCCGAACGCATTATTGCCGAGATAAGGAGTGGAGGCGTTATAGGTAACCTTACCATCCTTTTTTAAGCTGGCCAAAGATCGATCTTTAGTAGTTGGGAGCATCTCATCAAGATCCTCGAATATATCTTCGTCATCTATCTCGTCAATTTCCGAAATCACGGAGCTCGTAAAGCTCTGAGTGCCTTTCAGAGCGCCTATATAACCGTCAAGAATATTTGAACAATTAAGCGAGATATAAACATTGAACTCGTCGCCGACAATAAATTCTTTAGTTTCCTTCAGATTGCCGTTAATATCGTAAAGGTTTACAACAGCAGTTGATACAGCGCTTGCTGTCATAGGAATAATTGTGAACACACTAAGCGCCATTATAAGCGACAGAAGTATGCTTACGGATTTATGTAACAGCTTCATATTAATCCTCCTTCCTGCCAATCTATTGATTTACCCATTCGCCGATCGGGTATTTAACATTCATTTCAAGATACCATCTCTGAATATATACAACGTCGATGATAGTTAATTCTCCGTCGCCGTCAACATCAGCCTGCATTAGGTACTGGTAATCATACGGAACCGCTAAACCTGCATTGACACGCTGTATAAGAGTTGCGTCAATAAGATCTACTTCATCATCTCCGTTAGCGTCTCCAAGTAGATAAGCACCATTCGCGCTTGCCTCCAAAGGCAATACAGTAATAATGCTGAACAGGATTATCAGAGCTAAAAGAACCGACAAACATTTTTTAAACATAATATTACCTCCTAAATTACTGTGCGCACATATTAAGATATAAGCTGACAGTAATTATTTTGTTTTATATAACAGTTTTATCTTACCATTTATATTTTTGTATGTCAATCTATACAATAATTTAGATTTATATTATTATTTTAAGAATAATTTGAACAAGAAAGCGTGCGCACCTAAGTGCGTGCGTTTTCTTCAGCCATCGCTCGTGTGCACGCAGGGCGCAACTGAGCGGGCAATATAAAATGTTTTTTACTTTATAAGGAATGCAGTTTCTTATAAAGTAAAAAATACTGCCGCATAAAGCGGCAGTCGAATTGCACTATATTACTGTGCGGCGTTGATTATAAGATTTCTACTTTCCTGTAATCTCATTCGCCGCGAGCATTACTCCGAGTTTTCCTGCGTGGAAATTAAGGCTGCCCTGCATCCACACAGCGTAAGGTTCTCTAAGCGGAGCATCTGCGGAAAGCTCAATTGAGGAACCCAGCGTAAAAGCGCCTGCCGCCATTATAACCTTGTCTTCATAACCGGGCATATCATCGGGATAAGGAGTAACAAAGCTGTCTACAGCCGAGGCATGCTGAATACCTACGCAGAATTTTTCGAGCGCTTCGGGAGTTTTGAGCTTTATTACCTGAATTATATCTCCTCTGCTCTCGTTGTACTCGGGGCTAACATCATATCCTAATATTTTAAATAACGCTGAAGCGAAAACCGCGGTTTTAAGCGCTTCGCCGCTTGCGTGAGGTGCGTGATACGCGCCGAGGAAAAGCTCACGGCTTACGTTCAAGGTAGCTCCTAGCTCTTTTCCTGTTCCCGGGGTTGTAAGACGATAGGAGCACATCTCTACTAAATCCTTACGTCCGGCAATATATCCGCCTGTAGGAGCTATTCCGCCGCCCGGATTTTTAATTAATGAGCCCGCCATTAAATCAACGCCGACGGAAAGCGGCTGTTTTTTCTCAATAAATTCGCCGTAGCAGTTATCGAGCATTATTATAACGTCCTTATTAACCTCTCTTACGGCTTTTACGATACTTTCAATATTGTCGCATGTCAGAGTAGGTCTCAGGCTGTAACCGCGCGAGCGCTGAATATAGACCATTTTATAAGTGTTGTCAAGAGTTTCTTTAACGGCGTTTAAATCAACTGTTCCGTCGGGTTTAAGGTTAACTTCCTCATATTTAATGCCGAAGTCGATAAGCGAACCCGGGTAATTGCCCTCAATTCCTATTGCGCTTCTGAGCGTATCATAAGGCGTACCTGTTACGCTGAGCATTTTATCGCCCGGCCTTAACACTCCGAAAAGAGCTACGGTTAAAGCGTGAGTTCCGCTGACGAAATTGTGGCGTACAAGGGCGTCCTCGGCGTCAAAAACAGAGGCGTATACCTCGTCGAGAGCGTCGCGTCCTCTGTCGCCGTAGCCGTAACCGGTTGAACCCACAAAGTGGCTTTCACTTATTTTAGCTTTCTGAAAAGCCTGTATCATTTTTTGCTGGTTATATTCCTGAATTTCATCAATCTCCCTGAGCTTATCAGCGCAAAGCGTCATAGCTTTTTTTGAAGCGCTTAATATTTCCGGGGAAATGTTGAATAGGTTTTCCATTAAATCATCCTTTTACGAATATTCTGCCCAGGTTCCGAATTCTGAGAAGCCGAGCTTGTTATAAAATTCTGCGTTTTCATTAGGAGCGCGGTGGAGAAATACGGTTTTTCCCTCTTTTACAAGAACATTATTTATGTACTTTATAAGAAACGCTCCGTGTCCCTGACGTTTAAAGTCCGGGTCGGTAGCTAATGCTCCGAGCACAGCGCTGTCTTCGGTTTCTGCTAATGTCATTATACAGGAAATCAGCTGACTGTCCCCTATTCCGTAAATTCTAAGGGTGTTTTTGCTGAGTTTATGAGCAACGTCAAGCGCAAAGCTTTCATATGGCGGAACGTTGAAATTATCGGAACGATATTTGCTTATTAAATTATATACGTCCTTAATATGAGGGTTAAAGACGTTAAAGCTTCGTTCGTTTTCCATTAACGAGCCGCTGTAAAATATCGGACCTTCTATCCTTTTCATATTGCAGTTGAGTTCATATTTTCCGTCACAGATAACGTTTCCCGCACCGGAAACCCTTATAAACGCGCTAATTTCCTCTAAATCCGAGTTATCGGTAAGCATAAGCACAAACGAAGTTTCCAGCCTTCCTATTAATGAAACAGGGATTTCATTACTTAACTGAACCCAGAAATCCACAAACGCCAGGCTGTAATCGTAGGTGTTATAAAGAGCTTTTATACGGCATCCGAAGGGATTATTTACTGCAAGTACGTCAATATAATTTTTTATATCAAAATCAATATCGGCTATTTTTATCATACTTTTCCACCCGATGTTTCTTTAGAAAGCAGGTTTACGAGGTCAAATGTATCGTCAATATCCGATTTGGAAATAAGTGAGATTCGGGAGTGAAGATATCGGCACGGTAAAGATACAGCTAAAGTGCGTACTCCGCCTCGTGACTGATGAATAGCTCCCGCGTCGTTGCCGCCGGCTACCGCTCGCTTGAACTGGAGCTTTATATCGTTTAACTTTGAAAGCTCAATTGCTTTATTGATAAGACCTTTATCATAGATAGTACGCCTGTCCATATATCCGATAACGGCACCCTCTCCTACGGTGCAAACCTGTTTTGAATCAGGAACCTCGGGGATGTCCGCGGCGGTAGTAGATTCAATAACCAGCGCGAAATCAGGCGCAACGGAATACGCGGCAACCTTTGCTCCGCGTAAACCGACCTCCTCCTGTACAACAAATGTAAAATAAGTATCGTACTCAAGCTCGCTTTTTATCATTTCAATCATCATAAAACAGCCTGCGCGGTCGTCGAGCGCCTTAGACATAACAGAAAAATTATTCTCCGAATAATAAGGCTCGTAGGAAATGCTGTCGCCTAAGGAAACGGCTTTCTGAGCTTCTTCTTTACTGTCGGCTCCTATATCTATATACATCGAGCTGTATTTCGGAATAGATTTCTTTTCATCGCTGTCGCAGAGATGAACGGGCTTAACTCCGATTACACCGGGAATACTGTTGTTTATTAATACGCTTCTACCGGGTAATACTCTTCGGTCAACTCCGCCGACTTCGTCAAATTTAATAAGTCCGTCAGAGGTAATATCCGTGACAATAAATCCTACTTCATCCATATGAGCGGAAATCATTAGCTTGTTTACTGCGCGTTTTTTTCCTTTTTTAAACGCTACTATATTCCCGAGATTATCAACCTTATACTCGCTGACATAATCTTTTATCTCGCTTAGAATCATTTCTCTGACCGAGTTTTCGTCGCCGGAAATTCCGTTTAACATACATAAATTCTTAAGGAGTGATAAATCTTTCATCGTACACCTCCGTCAAGAATATAAGTACAAATTAATTTCGCAAGATAATCAACGTCATTTAAGTCAATAATCTCAGCCTGAGAATGCATATTTTTTTCAGGAATTGAAACCAGCGCTGTTTTTACGCCTAATTTAGACAGCGTAATATGGTCGGCGTTAGTACCGGTTGTACCACTGCATACCTCAATCTGATAAGGAATATTGTTATTTACGGCGGTTTCTTTCAGTTTATTATACATATCACGGTTTAGATTAGGTGAAATGCAGAGCATCGGACCTTTGCCGAGTTTGATTTCCGAATACGGACTTTCTACTCCGTGCTGGGACGCAAAACTGACGTCAACGCTTATGCACTCATCAATATCATAATTAAAGGGTACGGTTTTAGCGCCTGCCGCGTAGGTTTCTTCCTGACACGAGAGCAAAATTACAACCTTTGAATTAATATCAGATTCAGATAGTCTTTCGGCAACCGAAAGCAGTGACGCTACGCCCGACCTGTTGTCAAGCGCAGAGGATGAAATCCTGCTGTTTAAAAGCTCTTTAGGCTCTGTATTAAAGGTAACGCTGTCACCTATGCTTACATTTTCCTTAACTTCAGAGTATGGTAAGCCGAGGTCTATCCATATTTTATCGGATGAAACAGCCTTATCCTCATTACCGTCCGAAAGATGAGACGGCATACAGCAAACTACACCGTTTAAAACCTTCTTTCCGTATACGGTAACGGCTGAGTCAAGTAAAGTGCGCAAATCAATTCCTCCGACTGTTTCAACTCTTATAAAACCGTTTTCGTTAAATTCACTAACGATAAAACCAATGCGGTCGCAGTGAGCGTCTAAGAGAAATGTGTAGTCAGCGTTTTCGTTACCCATAACGGCAATAACATTATTATTAAAATCAATTCTTACGTTATCGGTATATTGTTTTAAAAAGTTTTCACAGTAAGACGCGACGCTGTTTTCATCGCCTGAAATACCGCCGCGCTTACATAAATCAAAAATTAAATTCTTCATATTATAAACTGTTAACTATATCCTTAAAGTGGTTTCCTCGCTGCATAAAGTTCTTATATAAACCGAAGCTTGCGCTCGCGGGTGAAAGCGATACAATATCGCCCTCAACGGCGTTAGCTTTTGCGGCGTTTACCGCTTCCTCCATATTGTTTACATTAATTATAACAGGATTGTTCTCGCTGTACTGAGGGCTGTTTTTAACAGCTTCTTCAATTTTTACGGCTGTATCGCCCATAAGAATAAGAACTTTAACCTTATCACAGATAACCGGACCGAGCGGTTCGTAAGGGATATGCTTATCGTAACCGCCTGCGATAATAATAATCTTCTTATCATAAAGCGAAAGCGTGCCGATTGCAGTTCTTGTGGGACTTGACGCGATTGAATCGTTATAGTATTTTACTCCGTCAAGCTCTCTTACAAATTCGGCTCGGTGTTCAACGCCGCCGAAGGTTTCGGCAACCTTTACGATATTTTCAACGCTTACTATTCCCCATACCGCGGAAATTGCCGCGAGATAATTCTCAACATTATGCATACCGGGGATTTTTATATCCTTATAGCTCATAACCTCGGTAATTTTACCGTAGTCGTTATAAACTATTTTATCGCCGTCAAGATATGCGCCGCTTTCAACGGGAGATTTACGCGAAAATTTAGCAAGTCTGCCTCGCACATCAGCTTCAAAGCTGTTTGAGATATCGTTATCAAGGTTTAATACAGCCTTTGAGAATGCGTTCTGATGAAGTACAATATTCTTTTTAGACTCAACATACTCGTCCATATCCTTATGTATATCAAGATGATTGGGAGCAAGGTTAGTAACAACCGCGATTTCGGGGCTTTTACGCATAGAAATAAGCTGGAAGCTTGAAAGTTCTACAACCGCGTAATCCTCGGCTTTTATGCTCTCGATTTCAGGAAGAAGCGGAGTACCGATATTTCCGCCAAGATGAACGGTCTTTCCCTCAGCCTTTAAAAGCTCAGAAATAACCGTTGTTGTTGTGGTTTTACCGTCGGAACCTGTTACGGCTATTATTTTACAAGGACATAAATCAAAGAAAACTTCCATCTCCGAGGTAACAATTACGCCTTTTTTCTTAAGCGCTTCAAGCTCGGGATGATAAAAAGGAGTACCCGGACTTCTGAAAAGAATATCGGTTTCAATATTATTAAGATAATCATCGCCGAGAATAAGCTTTGCTCCGGCTTTTTCCGCTCTTACGGCATTTTCTCCGAGAGCTTCAAAGCTCTGACGGTCGCAAGCGGAAACCACAGCGCCCTTTTTCGCAAATAATTCAATCAGCGGAAGATTGCTTGTGCCGATTCCGACAAAGCACACTCTCTTTCCTTTTATACTGTTAAAGAATCTTTCTGTTGTATTCATCCTGCATACTCCCTTAGATGTATTTCCAATACTTTATTATACTTAAAAAATGAGAAAATATCAACCTTTTATTATAGATAAAAGTATGATATTATAGTCTTGGTGATATTATGATAAGTGACTTTATAAATTTAGATAAGAATTTAAAAATTCCTATATACTTTCAGATTTACGCCGAGTTAAAAAAAGCTATTGAAAACGGAAGCATTAAAGAGAATGAAAAAATCCCTTCCGTAAGAAAGCTTTGCTCAGATTTAAACGTCTCAAAATCGACGGTCGAAAACGCCTACGGGCTTTTAAGAGCTGAAGGTTATATCATTAATGTTCCTAAAAAAGGATATTATGTTGAAAAAGGTATTTTAATAGATAAAAGAACCGGAAAATCAGACGCCGCAAAAAGAACGGTTAAGCGCTATAAGTATGATTTTTCAGGAAAAGGTATAGATAAAAACTGTACTAATATCAAGGAATGGAGAAAGTATGTAAAGGATATTCTTAACCGAGAATACCTTTTAAATACCTATAGTGATAATCAGGGTGAAGAAGAACTAAGGCTTGCGCTTTCAAAATACTCCTTTTCAACAAGAGGAGTAAACGCCGACAGCGGCAATATAGTAATAGGCTCCGGCTCTCAGACTTTAATATTTATATTATGCGGTATACTCGGACTAAATAAAACTGCAGCGATAGAAAAGAATTCTTTCCCTCAGGCGGAGCAGGTCTTTTCGGATTATAACTATAAAATTAAATACACCGACAGCGACGAGCTTGGAATTACCGTTGAATCACTTAACAGAATTAAACCCGACATACTGATGATAAACCCGAATTTTATCAGCATAAACGGCGGAACTGTACCTATAAAAAGAAAAATCGAAATTATTAACTGGGCTAAGGATAACGGCTGTCTTATTATTGAGGATGATTATAACGGAGAGATGAGATATAAAACTCATCCGAAAACCTGTATGCAGAGCCTTGCGCCGGAGCAGGTTGTATATATCGGTTCCTTTTCAAAGATACTTCTGCCTTCGGTAAGGATAACGTATTTCGTACTTCCCGACAGTCTTATTATAAAATATAATAAGGTTAAGGAGTTTTATAATCAGACAACCTCAAAAATTGAGCAGCTTGCTCTCTCAAGATATATAAGTGAAGGAAAGCTTGAAAAATATCTAAGAAAATCAAGAAGATATTACCTCAGTAAAAGCGAGAATATGAGAAAAACAGTTGAAGGCTGTTCTTTTTCATATATCTTTAATGAAACCTCAATGTATTTTGAGATACAGTTTAAAGACAATATGCTGAAAAAATGCGAGAAGTTATCTTTAAAACCAATGAGAACCTCAACAGAAACGCGGATAAAGCTAAACTTTTCGCAGATTGACGAGGAGTTTATTGATGAAGCGCTGATAAAACTGAGTAAAGAGATAAAATAAAACGGCAGTGGATTTTGTCCACTGCCTATGTTTTATTAAATTTAGTTTTCTCTGCCTAAGAGATAGTCTACGGATACTTCTAAAATATCCGCGAGAGCTACGAGCTCTACATCTGTTACAAATCTGATTTGTCCCTCTAACTTCGATAAACCCGAAGCATTCATATCGACACCGTTAACCTGAAGTTGTGCTAAAAGCTCTTTCTGCTTCATACCTTTCTTCTTTCTAACGGTTTCTACGCGATGTCCGACAAGGTTACGATCGCCTAATTCCTGCTTTCTTAGTCTCATTTTCTATCTCCCTGTATTTTTTAATTCATTAAAATAATTCTTTAAAAACAATGTAGGACTATTATAATACGAAATAAGAAAAAAAACAAGAGTTTTTTGTAAATAAATTTAAAAATATGAAATTTTTTGTTATTCTTTATTACAAACAAGTTTATATATGGTTAATATTTGTAACATTTTATATTGACTTTTTAGAAATTAGCAGTTTTCAGGACTAAAACAGCCGTTCTCAATATCACTTAACATCTGAACCCGGCGTGTATGACGCTCCTCATCAGCGGAAAAAGGCGTATTTAAGAAGATATCAGCAAATTTAACAGCATCCTTTACGCTCGTTACTCGTCCACCCATACAGAGAATATTAGCGTTATTGTGACGTCTGGTCATTTCGGCGCCGAATTCGTTGCTTACAACGGCGGCTCTTATCCCCTTTACTTTATTAGCGGCTATTGAGATACCGATACCGGTTCCGCAGCAGAGGATTCCCTTATCAAATTCGCCGTTTGCTACGGCAGTAGCTACCTTATATGCATAAATCGGGTAATCTACGCTGTCCTCGCTGTAGCAGCCGAAGTCTTTATATTCAATATTATTCTTCTTAAGATAATCGATTACGGCGGTTTTAAGGTTTATTCCGCCGTGGTCACACCCAAGCGCAATCATTTTTTACTCTCCATTCTCTTTTTTAATTCCCGCTGAGCCTGCGGAAGCCTTAGATAAGTCGGCATAAGCTCGGCCGACGAGACAATTTCCTTATTAAACGCGGCAAAGGCTACGCCTACAGCGTTTTGATACCTGATATTTTCAGGGGCAATACATATATTATCTAATACTTCTTTATAAGAATTATAACAAAGCTCCGCACCGTCCCCTACAAGGATGATTTTCTTATCAATAGCTTTTAACTCACTTAAAAGCTCGTCTATTGATAAGGCACGGTCATCGCAAAAACGCTTAATAGTACCGTTTTCAACTTCAAATAACGCGTTATATACCTGATTACAGCGGGCGTCCATTACGCATGCCGCTACACAATCCTCTGATAAGAGATTATACGGCATAGCCTCCAGGGTTGAAACGGAGGCGCATGGCTTTTCAAGCGGCATAGCTATACCCTTAATTGCGGCTACTCCGATCCTTACTCCGGTAAACGAACCCGGTCCGGAAGATACCGCAAAGATATCAACTGAATTAATATCGGTTGACGTATTCTTTAAAACCGCGTCAATCATAGGAACCAGAGTCTGGCTATGGGTTAAGGCTGTATTGATAAAAAAACTGCCTAAAACCTTATTATCCTCAACAACAGCGGCTGAACACGCCTTAGCGGAGGAATCTACAGCAAGAATTTTCAATTACATTCCCTCGATTTTAATTATTCTTTCATTCTCGTTATCGTTTTTATCGATATATACCTTGATTATCTCGCTCGGAAGCGCCCCCTCAATATTCTCGCTCCATTCGATTATAATAACTCCGTTATTGATATAGTCGAAAAAGCCTATTGATTCGAGGTCGTTCCAATCCTCAATCCTGTACATATCAAAATGATAAATGGGATATTGTCCCGAATATTCGTTGACTATAGCGAAAGTAGGGCTTGAAACTCCGTCATTAACCCCGAGTCCGCGTGCTAAACCTCTTGTAAAACAGGTTTTACCGGCTCCGAGGTCGCCGTACATCGCGATAATTTCATTACCCGAAAGTCTTTTACTGAACTGTTCAGCAAATCCTTCGGTTTCTTCTACCGACTTTGACAAAAAATCATCCATTAAAATAAACCAACTACCTTTTCGTTTTCAATATCAACTTTTTCAGCCGCGGGAACCTTGGGAAGTCCGGGCATTGTCATAATATCTCCTGTATAAACTACCACGAAGCCTGCTCCGTTTGAAAGAGATACGTTTCTGACAGTTATTGTAAAGTCCCTGGGAGCGCCCAGCAACGCCGGATTATCCGATAACGAATACTGAGTTTTAGCTATACAAACCGGAAGCTTATCTCCGCCGAGAGATTTAATCTCCTTAAGCGCCTTAACTGCCTGAGTTGTGTAAGCTACATCTTTAGCTCCGTATATGTTTTTGGCGATTGCCTCAATTTTTTCCTCAACTGTTAAATCGAGAGAATAAATCGGTTTAAAGTCTGAGGGCTTCTCAACGGCCTCTACAACCTTTTCGGCTAACGCCTTGCCGCCTTCTCCGCCGTTAGCGAAAACATCGGATAACGCAAAATCAGCGCCTTTTTCCTTACAATACTGCTCGATATATTCGAGCTCTTCCTTTGAATCGGTAAGGAAACGGTTGATAGCAACTACAACGGGTACGTTGTACTTTCTCATATTCTCAATATGTACGCCGAGGTTTACAATACCCTTTTTAAGTGCTTCAAGGTTAACATCGCCGCACTCAGCTTTATTGATACCGGCGTTATACTTAAGCGCTCTTGCGGTCGCAACAAGTACAATTGCGTTAGGCTTAAGTCCGGCGAAACGGCATTTGATATCAAGGAATTTTTCCGCGCCGAGGTCGGAACCGAAGCCTGCTTCCGTAATACAATAATCAGCGAGCTTTAAAGCAAGCTTGGTAGCTCTTACAGAGTTGCAGCCGTGAGCGATATTAGCGAAAGGACCGCCGTGCATAACCGCGGGAGTTCCCTCTAAGGTCTGAACAAGATTAGGTTTAATCGCGTCCTTAAGAAGTACGGTCATAGCTCCGTCAGCCTTTAAATCGCGCGCATAAACAGGCTCTCCGCTGTAATTATAGGCTACTAATATATTGCCGAGCCTTTTCTTTAAGTCGTCTATATCAGCCGCTAAGCAAAGAATAGCCATAACCTCGGAAGCAACGGTAATTATAAAATGGTCCTCACGAGGTACGCCGTTAACCTTACCGCCTAAGCCGACGATTACGTTTCGAAGGGCTCTGTCGTTCATATCAAGGCAGCGTTTAATAAGAATACGTCTCGGGTCGATACCGAGCTCGTTGCCCTGCTGCATATGGTTATCAAGCATAGCGCAGCAAAGGTTATTAGCCGCGGTGATAGCGTGCATATCTCCGGTAAAATGCAGGTTAATATCCTCCATCGGAAGAACCTGAGCATATCCGCCGCCTGCGGCTCCGCCTTTAATACCGAAAACAGGACCTAATGACGGCTCTCTTAACGCGATAATCGCGTTTTTACCGATTTTTGCCATAGCCTGACCGAGACCTGCGGTTGTAGTAGTCTTTCCCTCGCCGGCAGGAGTTGGATTTATAGCAGTAACTAAGATGAGTTTACCGTCGGGCTTATCCTTAAGTCGGTCCATAAGGCTGTCGGAAAGCTTAGCTTTATAGTGACCGTACGGTTCGAGCTCGCTTTCCATTATATGTAATTTATCGGCAATTTCCTTAACAGGCAGAAGCTTCGCCTGTTGAGCAATTTCAATATCACTTAACATATTAAACGTACCTCCGTTTTTACATTATTAGTGTTATTCTATCATAAATTAGCAAAGCATAAATTCTTATTTGAAAATATACTTGATATTGGGAAGAATATTTTATATAATAATAAAGCAATATTAAAGAAAGGCGGTGTTTATTTGGGTAATGCATCGGGAAATATAAAAACGTATTTCTCTAAAACTGACGTTATTCTTTGGATTTTTACTGCGTTGGCAACAATATACAGCCTGCTTCTGATAAGCGATATGCAAAGAGCCGGTAATTACAACTATATGTTTACCCAGAGTATCGCTATAATAATCGGAATTGTACTTGCCGTACTGATTTCACTCGTTAACTACAATTTATATATAAAATTCTGGTGGCTGTTCGCGCTTGCGGGCGTTGTGCTTGCCGGACTTGTATTTGTTTTCGGCGTAACAGTATCGGGCACTGACGATACGGCATGGATTCAGCTTCCGGGCGGAATGACAATTCAGCCCTCGGAGTTTATGAAAATCTGCTTTATCATAACCTTTACAAAACATCTTTCGGTTCTTAATGAAGCGGATAAAATAAAATCGTTATTCGGGGTTGTAACGCTTTTAATTCACGTCGGAATCCCTATTCTGCTTATCCATATGCAGGGCGACGACGGAGCCGTACTGATATTCCTTATTATGGCGATTGTTATGGCTTTCTTAGCCGGAGTACAGGCAAGGTATTTTGCTATACTCGGCGGTTTGATTGCCGTAGGACTTCCGATTTTATGGAATTTCTTCTTAAATGATGAGCACAGAAACAGAATTTTAGCTCTTTTTGACCTTGACGGAAACGCTCTTACCAATTACGGCTGGCAGCAGTATCAGGGCAAGGTATCAATAGCGTCGGGTCAAGCCTTCGGCGCGGGGCTTTATAACGGAAGAAGAGTTGAATTCGGTATAGTTCCCGAACAGGAAAACGACTTTATTTTTACTGTTGCCGGCGAAGAATTCGGCTTTATCGGATGCGTTATTCTTTTAGCGATACTTCTTGTGATTATTATAAGGATTTTATTTAACGCTAAAAATGCTTATGATTATAAGGGCTCGTATATCTGCTACGGCGTATTCGCGATGATTGCCTCGCAGACTGTTATCAATATAGGAATGGTGCTCGGTGTAATTCCTGTAATCGGAATCACTCTCCCCTTCCTAAGCTCCGGAGGAACGTCGGTTATGGCTATGATGATAAGTATCGGATTGGTTCAATCGGTATTATATAACCAGGAGGAAGATATGGATAAGGCGACAATTCGTCTCGGAAGTCAGAGCAGAGCGAGAATTTAATAAATTCATGTATAAAGAAACGCGGCACTGAATGTGCCGCGTTCATTATTGTTTAATTTTTCGAAACATAAAGATTAACTTTATATTCACCGTAAACCCAGCAGGAATCGGTTGAGCCGTCCTTAATCTTCACACCAGCCGGAAGCGATATAGAACCGGTTTTTCCTTTTATATCGGAAGCGTCAATTTCACAGGTTATATCGTTTTCATCTATATTTTTAAGTTTGCTCTTAGGTCCTTTTACGGAAATACCGAGTTCATCGGTAGAGAACGAATAGCTGTAGTTATCTTTAAGTCCCTTGATTTCGAAATTATCATTAGATACGGTTACCTGCTTGGATTTGTACGAGCGCAGGTCAAGTTCAACACTTATACTCTTGCTTTCACTCAGGTTAATTACCTTATCAGGTAAATCAAGGTTAACTTTAAGTTTTTCCTTTTTGTTGCTCAGCTTTGAAAAATCAATTTTTTCGGTAGAAACACTTTCAAGCTTGTTTATAACCTTCTCCGGTCCCGCTATAAGAAGCTTAGTTGGTGAATAATCGAGGAAGCTGTCTATATTAAGGCTTTCGGGTTTGTTTTTAAATTCAAGATTAACAGGAAGCTCTTTTTCGGGAAGAACCGAGAAATTAACGGTGACGGCAGTTTCACTGAGAGTCAGCATACCGTTTGATATCTCGTTACCCATATTATCATAAAGCTTAACGTCAAATTCGGAGGATTTATCCTCTTTTATTTCTCCGCCGATTGTACCCTCAATAGCAGCGGTAGCAATCTTTGAAACCTCGGACTGAGGACCTTTAACCTTTATTTCATCGGTAGAAAGGCTTACGTCGGCGTGATATCCGTCAGCAACTGTATACTGGAGTTTGTTTTCAATTTCGTAAGTTCTCTGCTTCGCATGGTCAACGAATATAGTGATAACCGAAGGCGAAACCGAGGAAGTAATATCAAAGTTATCAGCGCTTGTCGCTTTTCTCGCTGATAAGGACAGCGCGTATGTACCTGATGTTGAAATAGTTCCAGCAGTCTGAGCTGAAACAACTATATCGTCGCTTGTAATAGAACCGAGAGTAATACGATTTCCTTTAACAGTAACGGAGGCTGTCTGATCGTTGCCTGAGAAAATCTCAAGCCCGTTAGCGGTAGCTTCATCAGAAAGATTAATCTGAATCGGAATATTGCTTACGACCGTATCGGATTCGTTAGTGTTGCTCAGACTCATTATTACCCATATAAAAACGGCTAATATCAGAGAGAATACCATTACGAATTTATTGTTGCTGAAAGGCCTCGATAAACTGAAACGTCTTTTATTCTTCATCCTTATTCTCCTTTCTTTTTGAGGAAAACCCGGATGATTTCTTCACATAGATTTTAGTATCGTCAACAAGCAGGCTCTCAAGCTGAGCGATAAGCGTCTCACGGTCATAGTCCCTTGAAAGCTTTCCGTTTACTGCAATTGAAATATTGCCTGTTTCCTCGCTGACAACAACTACTGCCGCATCGGACATTTCGCTCATTCCTAAGGCGGCTCTGTGGCGTGTTCCGAGGTTAATATCAACCTTTTTATTATCGGTTAACGGTAAAATACAGCCTGCGGCGTAAATTTTTCCGTCACGGATAATGGTAGCTCCGTCGTGAAGCGGGGCTTTATTATAGAAAATATTGCCTAAGAGAGCAACCGACGGTTCGCTGTTAATTATTGTGCCTGTATCGGCGATATCAGAGAGCTTAACGCCTCTTTCGAATACGATAAGAGCTCCGGTTTTTGTGCTTGAGAATACCGTAGCGGCGTCAGCAACATGAATAATAGAGCGTTTTATCTGTTTTATCTCTTCATCGGACTTGCCGCTTTTAAAGATAAAATTCAGATATCTTTTACCGAGACTACTCTGACCGATTCTTTCAAGCGCTTTTCTGATTTCAGGCTGAAAGATTATAGCAATTATAAGAACAGAGAACTCAAATAACAGCCTCATAAGGTTAGTCATCATCGTAAGCCCGAAAATTGACGAAACGAGATATACGGCGAGTAATACAACAACGCCCTTTAAAAGCTGCTCCGCTCTTGTCTCTCTTACGAGCTTAAAGAGGCTGAATATGATGAATGTAATAGCGATAATATCGAATACATCCTTTATTTGAATAGTACGAAAAACAGCTAAAACGTTGTTAAACAACTCTACAAAAAAATGCATATTAACCTCCTTACAAAATAATACAGTATAATTATACCACAAGCAAGGAGGTTATTCAAGAATTATTTTATTTTATAAACTGCATTTACAAGCGTTTTTATGTCGTTTTCTGTTGTAAAAGCTGAGGGAACTATCCTTACGGTGCCGCCTTTATCTAATGTGTTTTTACTTTTATGCGCAAGCGGAGCGCAGTGCAGCCCTGCTCTTGTCGCAATATTGAACTTTGAATTAAGAATATCGGCGGCAGTTTCGCAGTCAATATTTTTAATATTGAAAGACAGCACCGGGACATAATTATAATTATCCGGTTCATCTGTATATAAAACAACATTATTCATATTTTTAAGGCTTTGGTAAGCTGATTTAACAAGCCGCATTTCTTTTTTATAAATTTTATCAATTCCGATTGAGTTTATAAACCTTATACCGCCTGACAGTCCGGCTATTCCTATAAAATTTCCCGTTCCGCTTTCGAATCTGTCGGGAAGAATTTCAGGCTGTTTATAATCATACGAGCTGCTGCCTGTTCCGCCTTCAATCAGTGTATCGGGAATTGTGTCGCAATTTATAATCATAAACCCGGTACCCATAGGACCGTACATACTTTTATGACCTGCTCCGCATAAAAAGTCAATAGAGGAATCTGATAAATCAATCGGAACAATACCTGCCGCCTGTGCGCAGTCGACGCAGTTTAAAATACCGTATTGATGGCACATAGCGCATATACGCTCAACCGGAGGTTTAATACCGAACACGTTCGAGGCATAGGTGCATACGACAAGTCTTGTCTTTTCGTTAATTGCATTTCTGAAATTATCAAGCGTTTTTTCGCTGTCACCCTCTGCAATCTCTGCAACAGTACAGCTTATCCTCTTTTCCTTAAGCTTTTCAACAGGCCGCAATACCGCGTTGTGTTCCATTGAAGATATTATGATGTGGTCGCCGGGATTTAATATTCCTTTTATAACGATGTTTAACGCTTCGGTGCAGTTTAAGGTAAATATTACGTTTGACGGATCGCCGGAATTAAAGAAATCCGCTAATAAACTTCTTGTGTTATATACAATCTCTGACGATTTTATAGCTAAATTATGACCTCCGCGCCCCGGATTAGCTCCGTTTCGCAGAGCGTAATTTACGCTGTTTATTACAGACTTGGGTTTAGGAAAGGTTGTAGCGCCGTTATCAAGGTATATCATTGTATATCAGCTCGTCCAGTTACCTTTATATTATTGTTTCGTAAAATTTCTACCGCTTTATCAAGCTTATTGTTAATCAGTAAACCGTAACTGCAGGCGCCCTTTCCCTTTACGGCGGGTATTCTGTGAATTTTTGAGGAAATACCGTGCTTTCTGAGTATATCCCGCGCTTTCATCGCCTGAGTTACGGAGGAAAGTTTAATTAAGTTGTCCATTATTTGCACCTCGTTTATTAACAGTATATGAAATAATGTTAATCGGGTGAAAAAGAAAAGACGCGGAAAACCGCGCCTTTTAGTAATTATTTAAGTTTTTCAGCTAACATCATACTCATATTATACATTCCGGCAGGCTTGCCGACTACGAATACAGCGGCGTTAATTGCGCCTGTAGCGAAAAGCTCCTTTGACTGAGACTGATGTGAAATAGTTACAACCTCGTCGTGACCGGCGAAAATAACGTCGTGCTCGCCGACTATCGTTCCGCCTCTTATTGCGTGAATACCGATTTCGTTCTTCTCGCGTTTACGGCGGTAGGAATGCCTGTCATAAACATACTGAGGCTCTTTTTCAAGCTGCTCGGAAATACCGTCCGCTATCATCAGCGCGGTTCCCGAGGGAGCGTCAATCTTTTGATTGTGATGCTTTTCAACAATCTCTATATCAAAATCGTTACCCAGAACCTTAGTCGCCTGCTTAGCAAGCTCAATAAGCAGATTAACGCCGAGCGACATATTGCCTGAATAAAATACGGGTATTTTTTCAGCGGCTTTATTGATTTTTTCAACCTGTTCGGAAGAATAACCGGTCGTACAGATTATAACCGGTATTGAGCCCGAAACGCAGTATTCAAGCATTGAATCAAGGTTGGCGGGATTTGAAAAATCAATAACAACATCAGCTTTCTCCTTGATTTCGGAAAAGCTTTTATATGTCGGAAAACTGAAGCTGTTTTCTCCGAAGGCGTCAACGCCCGCGACGATTGAGCAGTTATCATTTTTTGAAGCGGAGTCTGCCACAACGTGACCCATTCTTCCGTTACATCCGCATAAAATTATATCGGTCATTTTAAACGTCCCCTTTTAAATCCGTATTAAAGCGAAAAGGGCAACTTTAAATTGCCCTTTTATGCTAAAAGTTAATTATTTGCTATACTTGCTGTACTTGTCGATTAAATCATACTTAGTAAGACAAGCCTTGAGGCTGTGATAACCGGAAGTGGTCATCGGTACAAGCGGAAGCCTGCACTCGCCGGCGTTAAAGCCGAAGAGATTCATAGCTGTCTTTACGGGAATAGGATTAACGTCGGCAAACATAATGTTCATAAGCTCGAGATAATGGAAGTGCATCTCGCTTGCCTTTTTGAAATCATTATCAAGACAAAGCTGACATAAATCGTGCATTTCCTGCGGACAGATATTCGCGAATACCGAAATAACGCCGAGCGCACCGAGCGACATAAACGGTACAGTCTGGTCGTCGTTGCCGGAATATACGTCAAGCTCATCTCCGCAAAGTGAACGGATAAGCGCTACCTGAGAAATATCGCCGCTCGCTTCCTTACAAGCTACAATATTAGGATGCTTGCATAGCTCCGCGTATGTTTCGGGCTTAATGTTACAGCCGGTACGCGAGGGTACATTATAAAGAATCATCGGGATATCAACCGAATCAGCTATAGTGTTAAAGTGCTTTACAAGTCCGTTCTGTGAAGTTTTATTATAGTAAGGAGTTACGCTTAATATCGCGTCAATACCTGACGCTTCGGCTTCTCTGGAAAGTTTGATGGCTGTGCTGGTGTCGTTGCTGCCTGTACCGCCGATTACGACAGTACGGCCGTTAACCTTCTCGGCAACGAACCTGAGTACAGCGCTGTGCTCTTCCTCGGAGAGGGTAGCCGCTTCGCCTGTAGTACCGCAGGCGATAATAGCGTCGGTTCCGTTATTAATATGAAACTCCAAAAGCTCTTCCAAAGCGTCATAGTTAACGGATAAATCCTCATTCATAGGCGTAATAAGAGCAACGCCGGAACCTGTGAAAATTGGCCTTTTCATATTTACCTCCAAATCAAAAATTTTAATCTATATAACCTTCCGCACAGAGAAGCTCAGCTAAAAGCACAGCTCCTCCCGCCGCACCGCGAAGGGTGTTGTGCGACATACATACAAATTTCATATCATACTGAGTATCCGCTCTTAATCGGCCTACGGAAATAGCCATTCCGCCCTCGAGAGTTCTTGACTCCTTAATCTGCGGATGATCGGGCTCGGTAAAGTAATGCAAGAACTGCTTCGGAGCGCTGGGAAGCTCAAGCTCCTGAGCTCTTCCCTTATAGCTTTCCCAGGTCTTGATTACTTCGTCAACAGAAGGAGCCTCGCCGTCAAACGACATAAATACAGCCGCAGTATGACCGTCGGATACGGGTACTCTTAAGCACTGAGATGTAATATTTATATCATTGTTATTAACAATCTCGCCGTTTTCAATTGAGCCCCAGATCTTAAGCGGCTCTTTCTCGGACTTTTCTTCCTC
The DNA here is from genome assembly GCA_905234015.1 of uncultured Ruminococcus sp. GTDB lineage: Bacteria > Bacillota > Clostridia > Oscillospirales > Acutalibacteraceae > Ruminococcoides. The sequence goes on along the minus strand of CAJOFK010000017.1, from coordinate 6,932 downwards.
ACCGCCGATATACGGGATAAGGTTATCAACCATCTCAGGCCATGTATTAAAGTTCTTACCTGCGCCTGAAATTGCCTGATATGTACATGCGAGAACCTTATTAACGCCGAATTTCTTAAGCGGATGAATAGCAGGAACGTAGCTCTGAAGAGAGCAGTTTGACTTAACCGCGATAAATCCGCGCTTTGTGCCGAGTCGCTTTCTCTGATCCTCGATAATTTTAATATGATCCGCGTTGATCTCGGGAATAACCATAGGAACATCGGGAGTAAAGCGGTTTGCGGAGTTATTAGATACGATAGGACACTCAGCCTTAGCGTACGCTTCCTCAAGAGCCTTAATCTCATCCTTAGGCATATTTACAGCACAGAAGCAGAAATCAACAGTTGAAGCAACCTTTTCAACCTCAGCGGCGTCCATAACTACCATATCCTTAACCTTCTCAGGCATAGGATCGTCAAGAAGCCAGCGTCCGTCCATTAAGTCGCCGTATTTTTTACCCGCGCTTCGTGAACTTGCCGCAAGAGTAGTTACATTGAACCACGGGTGGTTATTAAGCAAGAGAAGAAACCTCTGACCTACCATACCGGTAGCGCCGATAATACCAACATTATACTTTTTCATTTTGATCCTCCACAATATTACAATTTTTTAAAAATAGTTGTATCTTTACTTAAAATAGGCTATTATATACAGGTACCTATATTAATCTATACTACCCTATAATATACCATTTTAAAGGTTTAATGTCAATTGATATTTTAAAAAAACAGCATATAAGAAGGTAATTTATGAATACAAGTGATTTTTATTATGAACTTCCAAAGGAGCTTATAGCTCAAACTCCCGTTGAGCCGAGGGATTCCTCGCGGCTTCTTGTGTTAAACAGAGATAACGGAGCAATTGTTCATAAGCATTTTTGTGATATTATTGACTATCTTGAGGAAGGCGACTGCCTTATTGCCAACGACTCCAGGGTTATACCCGCGAGAATATTCGGCGTTAAAAAGGATACGGGAGCAAATGTTGAATTTCTTCTTTTAAAGCAGGTTGAGGGCAATAAATGGGAAACGCTCTGTAAACCCGGTAAAAAGGCGAAGGTCGGGGTTGAGTTTTCCTTCGGAAACGGACTGATGAATTGCAAAGTTGTTGAGGTTAAGGATGACGGAAACAGGATTGTTGAATTTGACTGTCATGAAAACTTCTTCTCAACTCTTGATAAAATCGGTCAGATGCCTCTCCCCCCTTATATCACCGAAAAACTCGAGGATAAGGAAAGATATCAGACGGTTTATTCAAACGAGCTCGGCTCGGCAGCCGCTCCAACTGCTGGACTTCATTTCACCGAGGAGCTTATGGATAAAATCAAAGCCAAGGGCGTGAATATCGCTTACGTTACGCTTCATGTAGGACTCGGCACCTTCAGACCTGTTAAAGTCGAGGATGTTACTAAGCATAAAATGCACAGCGAGCATTTTGAAATCCCCGGTGAAACGGCTGAGCTTATAAAGAATACCAAAGCAAACGGAAAGCGCGTTATCGCTGTAGGCACAACCTCGTGCAGAACGCTTGAAAGCGTAACTTCTCAGTATGGCGAAATAAAGCCCTGTGAGGGCTGGACGGATATTTTTATTTATCCGGGATATGAATTCAAGGTGCTTGACGGTCTTATTACAAACTTTCATCTCCCCGAAAGCACGCTTATAATGCTGGTATCCGCGTTTGCGGGATATGATAATATTATGAACGCCTACAAAACAGCGGTTGACGAAAGGTACAGATTCTTTTCATTCGGCGACGCTATGGCGATTTTATAGGAGTAATTATGTTTAAAGTAATAAAAAAACAGGGAAACGCAAGACGCGGTGAAATAAACACAGTACACGGCAGGGTTCAGACGCCTGCGTTTATGAATGTAGCGACATGCGGCGCAATAAAGGGCGCGTTATCCGCGTTCGACTTAAAAACCGCCAAGTGTCAGATTATGCTAAGCAATACATATCATCTGCATTTACGTCCGGGTGATGAAAACGTAAAGAAGCTCGGAGGACTTCATAAGTTCACAAGATGGGACGCTCCTATTCTTACCGACAGCGGCGGATTCCAGGTTTTTTCTCTTGCAAAGCTCAGGAACATAAGCGAGGACGGAGTTGTATTCAATTCGCATATAGACGGACATAAGATTTTTATGACTCCTGAAAAGAGTATGCAGATTCAGTCTAACCTTGGTTCTACAATCGCTATGGCGTTTGATGAATGTGTTGAAAACCCTTCTCCGTATGATTACACAAAAAAATCAGCGCAGCTGACTACACGCTGGCTTAAAAGGTGTAAGGATGAAATCAACCGTTTAAACTCACTTGATGATACAATAAATAAAAATCAGCTTTTATTCGGTATTAATCAAGGCGGAATATATAAGGATTTACGAGTTGAACAGATGAAGGAAATCGCCGAGCTGGACTTAGCGGGATATGCTATCGGCGGTTTGGCTGTCGGCGAAGAAACCGAAGTAATGTACGAAATCATCGACGAGGTTATTCCTTATATGCCTTTTGATAAGCCGAGATATTTAATGGGCGTCGGAACCCCGGTTAATATACTTGAAGCCGTTTACCGCGGAGTTGATATGTTCGACTGCGTTATGCCCAGCCGCAACGCAAGACACGGTCATCTCTTTACATGGAGCGGTATACGAAATATTATGAACTCAAAATATGAGCTTGACGACAGTTCCGTTGATGAACAGTGCGATTGCCCCGTATGCCGTAATTTCAGCAGAGCGTACATACGTCATCTTATGAAAGCCGGTGAAATGATCGGGATGAGGCTTTGCGTTATGCATAATCTTTATTTCTATAATACTCTTATGGAAAAGATTCGTGAGGCGCTTGATAACGAAAATTACGAAAGCTTTTATAATAAATATAAAGAAATCTTAGGAAATAGAATTTAATACTTGCAAGTTAAGAAAAAATCTGTTATAATGCCCTAGGCAACAGAAAAACACAGAAAAAGAAAGGATATATGTAATATGAACACACCTGTAATGGCAGCTCAGGCTGCGGGACAAGCCGGCGGAAGCTCATTTATTTTAATGATTGTTATTTATGTAGCTATTTTCGCGGCTTTATATTTCTTCTTAATCAGACCTAACTCAAAGAAAAAGAAGGAAGAAGCTCAGCTCAGAAACAACCTTGAGATCGGTGATGAGATCACAACAATCGGAGGTATCGTAGGCAGAGTTGTTGCTATTAAAGAGGATGACGACTCAATTGTTATCGAAACAGGCTCCGACAGGAATAAGATGAAGATGAAGAAATGGGCTATTTCTTCAATTAATACAGTGAAAGAACCTACCGCTCAGCCTGCTGAGAAAAAAGGATTTTTCGCTAAATTCAAAAAATAATGAATAAATAACTTATCCCCTGAGTATAATCTTTTAGGATTATATTCGGGGGATTTTTTATGAAGGTAGTTAATTCTAAGTTTAATTCAATTAATAAAAAGGCGATAAAAGGAATAGTTTTCGGAGCTTTAATCGGTATTCTGCTTACTATTATTCTTACTATGGCTGCATCGCTTGTTATTACATTAATCGGAAGACTGCCTGACGGCGCGTTGGAATATATCGCGCTTGCGCTTTTAGCAGCAGGAGGCTTTGCGGGAGGATATTTAGGCGGAAGAATTTACAGAAAAAACGGTTTGTTTATCGGAATGTCAATCGGTACGGTAATGTTTATTATTGTATTTTTAGCCGGAATAAACTCTATTTCGGGCGGATTCAGCGTATTTACGCTGCTTAAGCTATTTACAATTCTTATATTATCATCAGCCGGAGCGATACTTGCAGTAAATAAAAAAGAAAAATTAAGATATAAATAACGAAAGCCGGCCTTAGCTTAAGGTCAGCTTTTTTATATCCTCAGGTAAATCACTTTTAAGAGAGATTTGATCCTTAGTAACCGGATGAATAAAGCTTACTTCCCCGCAGTGAAGCGCCTGACGTTTAATGTATTTTAAAGAAGCTCCGTACATATCATCACCTGCGAGAGGATGACCCGAGTATGAAAAATGCACTCTAATCTGATGAGTATGGCCGGTTTCAAGCTTTATTTTCAGCAGAGTATGATTATTAAAAGATTTTAACGCTTCATAATTTGTTACGGATTTAAGCCCGTCGTCTGCGCAGGTGCGCTGAATAGAATGACCGTCCTTAAGGCGTATAGGCTTATCAATTCTTCCCTTACCCTCAATAATTCCCTCACAAACAGCATAATAGGTTTTATCAAGGGTGTTAAACAGATTTGAGGCGCAGTATTTATCCTTTGCTATAACAACTAAGCCGGAGGTATCTTTATCAAGCCTGTTGATAGCTCTGAAGGTGTAGTTCTCGCCTCTTTCAGCCTGAAGGTAGGATAAAAAGTTAGCGAGGGTATCTTCCTGATGAACCTTAGTAGGATGAACAGGTACGCCGTACGGTTTATTTATGACAATTAAATATTCGTCCTCATAAACTATAACTAAATCGCCCTTAACGGGAACGACTGTGTTTTCCTCATCAGGCAGATTCAAAATTATAATATCCCCTTTATGAAGAATATCAATTGTTTTAAGATTTTTATTATCCCTTAAAATTCCGTTTTTTTCACGCTTTAAACGTGATATCATACGAGCGGAAACACCGCAGTTACGTCTTAAAAAGGTTTTTACTGATATATTGTCGAGGTTATCGGGTACGGTAAAGCAGAGCGTTTTATCTGACAAAATAAATCACCGCCGCGCAAATAATAAACTGTAAAACTATAATAAGAGGTATACCGAGCATAAACTTAAGCTTTTTTGTTTTATGGCGGATAAGCTGCATTGTAACGTACATCGAAATACTTCCGCCTAAAAAAGAAACTAAAAGCAATGTGAATTCCTTAACTCTCCATCCGTTACGGATTGCCTGATGTTTATCGTATACGGTTATTATTATCGCAAAAATATTAATAAGAGCAAGGTATATAAATAATATGTAGTATAAATTCATAGGACCACCTGAAAGAAAGGATAAATATGAAAATATCAAAAAAATTACCGCTAATAATAAGTATAGCCGCATTATTTGCGGTTGTTGGGTTTTCCAGCTTTAACAATAAAGAATACAAAAAGCCGTCAAAAAAAGCTATCAACGTAAGCTCGGCTAAGATAGAGCCTGAGTTACGGGGAGTCTGGGTTACATATATGGACCTTGATATGAAAGGTACGGACAGAAGCTATAACAGCTTTAAAAAAAAATTCAAGACAATTGCCGATAAAGCTAAAGAGAAAAAGTTTAACACGCTTATTGTGCAGGTTCGGCCGTTTTCGGACGCATTATATAATTCGTCTTATTATCCGTATTCACATATAATCTCAGGAGTTCAGGGTAAGAACCCGGGATACGACCCTCTTAAATATATGTGCGCTTATACTCATAAGCTTAATATGAAAATTCACGCGTGGATTAACCCCTACAGAGTAAGAACATCTCCTTCTCTGAAGCTTGCTTCAAATCATCCGTACAGAAATAACCGCTCGCTTGGAGTTAAGGTAGGTAATGGAATCTATTATAATCCCGCGATACCAAACGTCCGCAGGCTTATAGAAAACGGAATAAAAGAAATAATAAGAAATTACAATGTTGACGGTATTCAGTTTGACGATTATTTTTATCCGACTTCGGATGAAAACTTCGACAGCGTGCAGTATAATAACTATTGTGAAAATGTCGGAATTGATATGGCAATTCCGCTTAAGGAGTGGCGTATGGCGAATGTTAATATACTCGTCGCCGAATGTTACGCGCTGATTCACAACGAAAATAAGAACATTGTATTCGGGATATCACCGCAGGGAAATATTGAAAACGATTACGCTATGTACGCGGACGTAAAAAGCTGGTGTTCAAAATCAGGATATATAGATTATATATGCCCTCAGCTGTACTACAGTCTTAAAAACCCCGCTTTAAAATTTGAAAAAGCGCTTAATAACTGGATGTCCCTGGATTTTAGCAGCGACGTAAGTCTTTATATAGGAATTGCCGGTTATAAGACAGGAACCGACGCGGACAGCGGAACATGGAGCCATTCGGATAGTATACTGTGTGAAGAAATAAAGCTGGTACGTAAGAAAGGAATACTTGGGTTTATGTTCTATTCTTACGCAAATCTCGAAAGTGAAAAATCAGCTAAAGAAGTAAGCAACCTAATCGAAATACTGAATTAATCTAAAAACTCTCCGATACAATAATCATCCTCGAAGGCTGTAATTTTAACGGTTATTATCTCTCCTGTTAATTCTTTATCGGAATAAATATGAACAGGCGTATAGTTTTTTGTATAGCCCTCGTAATACTCGTTGTGTCTGAGTCTTTCAACAAGGATATCCTCTACCCTGCCGACCTGCGACTTAAGAAAATCCCGTCTAAGAGAATCGGTAAGCTCAATCATCTTTTTGCTTCTTATCTCTTTTATATTCTTCGGAACCAGATTTTCCATTTTATCAGCCAATGTTCCGGCGCGCTGAGAATACGGGAAAACGTGAGTTTTAGAAAATCCTACTCTTCTAACGAAATCAAGGCTTTCCTTAAATTCTTCCTCCGTTTCACCCGCAAAGCCGACCATAATATCAGTTGTGATTGATGAATTATCAAATTCACAGCGCAGATCATTTATTATTTTCATATACTCGTCTGTGTCATACTGACGTCGCATACGCTTCAGAGTCTCGTTACAGCCGCTCTGTAAGGATAGATGAAACTGAGGGCAGAACTTACTCTGCTTTGAAAATCTTTCGATAAGCTCACGGTACATCATTTCAGGTTCAAAGGAGCCGAGCCTGACGCGCTTTATTCCGTCAAAACCGCAAGCGATATCTACAGCGTCCGCAAGGTTAAAATCCTC
>CAJOFK010000016.1 GCA_905234015.1 uncultured Ruminococcus sp. | reverse complement strand
TATTTAGGAAAACTATTTTATTTTAAACAGTCTTACGGCGTTTTTATACATAAGATTATCGTAATCCTCCGCTGAGATAAGCTTTTTAAGCTCGTTAAAATACTGCTGATACAGCGAGCGGTCGCCTGTTTTATTGCAAAGATAGGTGTCTCTGCCGTCGATAGGGTTGTCGGAGCCGAAAAGCATTTTCTCACTTCCGTAACGCTTAATTGCTTCGACGGTCGTCTGAATCGGAACCCACGTTGTATCGCCGTACAGGTTCGGGAGCTTTCCGAGCAGCTCGAGCGCCTCGCGGTTATCGGTGCCTAAATCCATATGAACCATAACGAAGTTGATGTTCGGGTGAGCGTTCGCGGCGTTGTAAAGGTGAATTGAGCGCGCTTCTTCACAGCCGCCTGTGTGCGATACTACGGGAAGGCTGTATTTTTCGGCGAGCTTATAAACGAATTCCGCTTTCTTATCATCGGGAGCTACTCTCGAATGAAACGGATGAAGCTTAATGCCGTAGATGATATCGAGGTTGTCCTCAATCGTCTTTATGAATTTTCCGCCGGGCTCTCCGCGCCTGAGCTTAAGCCATATAAGCGCCCCGAGCTTATCCGGATGTTTGCGCACGAAGCCGAGCGTTCTTTCAAGAACCTTCTGCTCGTTTTTTTGCAGAAATTTCGGGATAATATGTCCCTTATGGCCGGCTTCAACGCACTCGATATTGCTTACGAGCGAGAAGTCAATATTGTATTTCTCAATAGAATAAAGCAGGTCGCTTTCCTTCATATTGAAATTGAGCATATGCCCGATATGGGTGTGGGTGTCGATAATCATTTTTTCACCTCATTCGTTTGACACGGTTACGCTGAAAGGATATAATATTATTATAATGAAAGGAGCGGTAATTATGGCGAAAATTCCTGTTTTAACTGAATATAATATTACCGGCTCCGGATTTAAAACGCCGCTTACGATTGCGCTTGCCGCGGATATTCACGAGCGCCCCGACGACCGATTCATAGAGCTGATAAAGCAGGCTGAGCCCGATATTATCGCGATAGCCGGCGATACGCTGGAGCGTTATGACGGCAATAAATACGGCACCCCCGATAAAAAGCGTGGAATAGTAAGAAAAGTGCTTTTTGAAATTGCGTATTACGTTAACCGCGCGGCGATGATAATTACCCGCAATAAAAGACTTCCGATTGAAAAAACCTATGACTTACTCAAAAAATTCTCCGAAATCGCGCCCGTATATATGAGCGTAGGAAACCACGAGCAGTTGTTTTTAGAGGAGGATTTTGAGCTTTTTGACAGGCTCGGAATAACCCTGCTCGATAACCGTGACGTCACGGTTAATTTAAAGGGCAGAAAGGTTGTTATAGGCGGGCTCTCTACCTTTTATGACGAGGAGTGGCTTAAGGCTTACGCCGAAAAGGACGGTTATAAAATCCTATTAAGCCACCACCCGATTTGCTACGACCTGTTTATTAAGGATACCGATATCGACCTCGTGCTCGCGGGACATAACCACGGCGGTCAGGTACGGTTCTTCGGCAAGGGGATTTTGTCCTCAGGCGAGGGCATACCCCCGAAATATGATAAGGGAGTGTTTGACAACAGGCTCGTAGTGAGCGCAGGCTGTTCAAATACCGTCGCGCTGCCGAGGTTTAACAATCCCCGTGAAATAGTAAAAATCAGACTAACTGATTAATGTTACATTCAACCTCAATCTTCGCGATATACTTTTGAATGATTGTCGCGTCTGTAATAGTAACAGCTCCGTCGCCGTTAACATCGGCGGCGGTTTCGTTTATGTCCTTTAGCTTTGCAGCGTGCTTTTGGATTGCGGTTGCGTCGAGGATATCAACCTCGCCGTCGTCGTTTGAGTCGCCCCGGAGCACGTCGGAATATACATATTTAAAAACCTTTAAGGAGGGGAGAGGCTTTCCCTGAGCGTTAAAAAACGCCTGATTATCAACTGCCGAGCCGCCGTAGTATTTACCGGCGTCGTCAGCGTCATATTCGACCGAATAAGAACAAGCCCAGCCGCTTCCGAAGCTTTCCCACAGTTTTTTATTGGCGTTGAGCCTTTCGGTGTATTGAGTTCCGCTGAGCGTGCTTGTATCGCCGACGCTTATCCACGCGCCTTCCCAGTAGAACACTCCGAGACCTTTATTGTTCTTAACGTTATTGACGGCGTTCATTACGGCGCGTACCTCGTCCGCCTGTCCCTGAGGTGTAAAGTCCCACAGCAGGTTATCGCCCGAGTTGTTGCTGTATTCGGAAACTGTGTTGGGATGACCGTCCGTATCGGTTAAGGTGTTGGCGTAGGAGGTTTCCGCTACCATAGCGTACTTACCGTATTTTTCGGCAGGATAGCTTAAAACCTCGGTGAGATTTGAAAGGCTTCCGTGCCAGTAAGGGTAGTAGGAAACCGCGAAAACGTCGTAATCAACTTCGTAATTATTGAGATAGTCCGCGAAGTATTTCATCGTTTCGGTATTTTCGGGGTTGGTGAAATGTACGGCGATTTTAACCTCAGAGTTAAACTCCCTGACTGCCTCTCCTGCGGCTTTAAAAAGCTTCGCCTTGTTTTCCTCGGAGTATTCGCCCGCGAGCCCGCCGTTGGTTTCGTTGCCGATTTGTACCATTCCGATATCGGCTCCCGCGTTTTTAATCTCATTAAGGGAGTTTTCGGTATATTCGGCGATTATAATTTCCTTATTCTCAACGGTTAAGCCTTCCCAGCTTTTCGGAGCCTTTTGCTTAGACGGATCCGCCCAGAAATCGGAGTAGTGAAAATCAACCAGCAGCTTCATATTGTTATCCGCCGCGCGCTTTCCGATTTTACAGGCGGTATTTACGTCGTTATTTCCTCCGCCGTAGCCGTTGCCGTCTTTATCGAAAGGATTGTTCCATACTCTCACGCGGATGTAATTCACGCCGTTTTCAGAAAGCGTTTTAAAAATATCGGCTTCATTTCCTTTAGCGTCGTAAAATTTTACGCCGGAGTTTTCGAGCGAGATAACGGACGAGATATCCATCCCCCGTATAAAATCGGGATTATTAAAGTTTATTTTATCAACCTTCAGCGCTTCGGGCGATATCATAAAAGCGAGCGTCAGCACGGCTGAGATTATAATTGAAACGAGCTTTTTCATATCGTTTTACCTCATAATTGTGTTGAAAAAATTATATCATAATATAAATACGGTTGTAAAGAAAAAGCTTAGAAGTAATCGGAAGCAGGGATAATTGTGAGCGTTAAAACCGGTATACGGGGTGTTTTAACCGGATTTTGAGTATTTACAGCCGATTTTACGCTTAAAATGCAAGTAAGTTGCCTAAAACCACGCAAAACCGACGCAAAAAAATAATAAATATATATAAAACTGAAATTTATTAAAAAATAACTTGCAATTTAAAAATCCATATGTTATTATATTAAAGTGTTAAAAATGCTTATAACTTTGAATGGAGGAAAACACTATGGCATTACAGAACAAGTATTTAGCAGATTTACTTGAGAAAGTTAAACAGCGCAACCAGGGCGAGCCCGAATTTATTCAGGCTGTAACCGAGGTTTTCGTATCCCTCGAGCCCGTTGCGGAGAAGAGACCCGACCTTGTTGAGGCCGGCGTATTTGAGAGAATCGTTGAGCCCGAAAGACAGATTATCTTCCGTGTTCCCTGGGTTGATGATAACGGCAAAACTCAGGTTAACCGCGGCTTCAGAGTAGAGTTCAACTCTGCTATCGGTCCTTATAAGGGCGGTTTAAGACTCCATCCTTCAGTATATCTCGGAATTATTAAGTTCCTCGGCTTTGAGCAGATTTTCAAGAACAGCCTTACAACTCTCCCCATGGGCGGCGGTAAGGGCGGTTCCGACTTTAACCCCAAGGGTAAGTCAGACGCTGAGGTTATGCGTTTCTGCCAGAGCTTTATGACAGAGCTTTCAAAGCACATCGGCCCCGACACCGACGTTCCCGCAGGCGATATCGGTACAGGCGCTCGCGAAATCGGTTATATGTTCGGTCAGTATAAGAGACTCAGAAACGAGTTTACAGGCGTTCTTACAGGTAAGGGACTTACCTTCGGCGGTTCGCTCGCTCGTACAGAGGCTACAGGCTACGGCGTATGCTACTTCACAGACGAGCTCTTAAAGGCTAACGGCAAGAGCTTTGAAGGTCAGACAGTAGTTATCTCCGGTTCCGGTAACGTTGCTATCTACGCTACTCAGAAGGCTACCGAGCTCGGCGCTAAGGTAGTAGCTCTCTCCGATTCAAACGGATATATTTATGACGAAAACGGTATCGACCTCGAGCTCGTAAAGCAGCTTAAGGAAGTTGAGAGAAAGAGAATTAAGGAATACGTTAACGTTCATCCCGAGGCTAAGTACACCGAGGGCTGCAGCGGTATCTGGACTATCCCCTGTGACATCGCTCTTCCCTGCGCTACTCAGAACGAGATTGACGAGGCTTCCGCTAAGACTCTCGCAGAGAACGGCTGCTACGCTGTTATTGAGGGCGCTAATATGCCTTCAACTCCCGAGGCTATCGAGGTTTACTTCGCTAACAATATGCTCTTCGGCCCCGCTAAGGCTGCTAACGCAGGCGGCGTTGCGGTATCCGGTCTTGAGATGAGCCAGAACTCCGAGAGACTTTCCTGGACATTCGAGGACGTTGATAACAGACTTCATAACATCATGAAGGAAATCTTCAAGTCCTGCGACGAGGCGGCTAAGGAGTACGGTATGGAAGGCAACTATATGGCAGGCGCGAATATCGCGGGCTTCTTAAAGGTTGCCGAGGCTATGAAGGCTCAGGGCTGCGTATAATTAATTTGCAATTTAAATTAAAAGGCTGTTCAAGATCGTTGAACAGCCTTTATTGCCGGCGTTTATACTTTTTTAAACGACAATAAATACTTGCATTATATTCATAAATAATATATAATCAGTTTATTATATTTTTAGGAGGTATAAAAATGATTATCGTAACAACAGAAACAATTTCAGGCAAGGCCTTACAGACTCTCGGTCTCGTATCCGGAAGCACAGTTCAGTCAAAGAACGCTTTTAAGGATATGGGTGCAGGCTTCAGAAGCATTGTAGGCGGCGAAGTAGGCTCCTACACAAAGATGCTCGCTGAGGCAAGAGAGGTTGCTATCGGCAGAATGATTGAGAAGGCTGAGCAGATGGGCGCTGACGCTGTAGTATGCGTACGTTTCTCAAGCTCATCCGTTATGCAGGGCGCTGCCGAGATTTTAGCAACAGGCACAGCCGTTAAGTTTGCTTAATTCTTCAGCGGTTAATAAATCAGTTAACTATTAAGGGACTGTCGCATTATTTGCGACAGTCCCTTTTGCTGTTTGTTTTTAATTAAACTCCGAAAAGCATTTCGCCGTATGAGGGATAAGGCCAATACTCGGACGAGGTTTCGGTTTCCATATCGTCGCCGATTGCCCTCAGCGCCTGCATATCCGCGAATACGGTGCGGCAGTAATAATCCGCGTATTCCTGCATATCGTCGGCGTGCTCGCCTGCGTTGATGAGGTCGTTCTCTAAATCCTTAACCTTATTTGAGAAGCATACGAGCTTCTGGCTTAAGTCGATAATAAGATCGCGCTCAAGGCTTGTCGGAATATCGGGTGAAAGCGCCTGCTTTGCGAGCGCCGTATCGGTTAAGCTCTTAACGTACTCGGTTACGGCGGGGATAATGTCCTTTTTAGCCATATCGAGCATTGTGAGCGCCTCGATGTTGATTAGCTTCGCGTAATTCTCAAGCTCAACCTCGTAGCGCGCGTTGAGCTCCTGCTCGGTAAGTACGCCGTTTTCGGCAAAGAGCTTGATGTTCTTTTCGTCGAGATAATGTCTTACCGCGTCGGGAACGCTCTTTAAGTTATAAAGTCCGCGTCTTTCGGCTTCCTCAACCCACTCCTCGGAGTAGTTGTCGCCGTTGAAGATAATGCGGTCATGCTTTTTAAAGGTTCTTACAACGAGTCTTTTAGCCGCCGACTTAACATCCTTTACGGATTCGAGCCTGTCGGCAAATTCCCTGAGCTCCTCGGCTACGGCTGTGTTGAGAATGATATTCGCGCTGGCGATGTTGGCGGCTGAGCCTAACATTCTGAACTCAAAGCGGTTTCCGGTAAACGCGAACGGAGAGGTACGGTTGCGGTCGGTTGTGTCCTTGCGGACTGTGGGAAGAACCTCAACGCCGAGGTCCATGCTCTTTTTGCCTTCGCTCTCGTGCTCCTCGCCGATTTCGATTGAGTCAACTACCGCGCCTAAATCGTCGCCGAGGAATACCGATAAGATTGCGGGCGGAGCCTCGTTAGCGCCGAGACGGTGGTCGTTGCCTGCGGAAGCTACGGAAATTCTGAGTAAGTCCTGATAATCGTCGACCGCCTTTACGATAGCCGCGAGGAAGATTAAGAACTGAACGTTCTCCGAGGGGTTCTTGCCGGGCTTTAAGAGGTTTTCGCCGGTGTTGGTAAAGAGCGACCAGTTGTTGTGCTTGCCCGAGCCGTTAACGCCCGCGAAGGGCTTTTCGTGCAGGAGACATACGAGGTCGAATTTCTCGGCTGTCTTTTTAAGAATCTCCATAAGCAGCTCGTTGTTATCAACAGCTACGTTGGCGGTGGTGAAAATCGGCGCAACCTCGTGCTGTGAGGGCGCAACCTCGTTGTGCTCGGTTTTAGCGTAAATGCCGTAGGACCAGAGCTCGCGGTCGAGCTCCGCCATAAACTCGCCGATTCTTGTTTTAATCGAGCCGAAGTAGTGGTCGTCGAGCTCCTGACCCTTGGGAGCCTTTGCTCCGAAGAGTGTACGTCCCGTGAAGATAAGGTCGGGGCGCGCGTTATACATATCTTTATCAATAAGGAAGTATTCCTGCTCGGGACCTACGGTTGTAACAACGTGGTTAACCTCGGGCTTTCCGAGAATATTAAGTATGCGGACGGCTTCCTTTGAGAGCTTTTCCATCGAACGGAGAAGCGGTGTTTTTTTATCGAGAACCTCTCCCGTATATGAGCAGAACGCCGTCGGAATATAAAGCGTTCCGTCCTTTGCAAAAGCAGGGGAGGTGGGGTCCCACGCGGTGTAGCCTCTCGCTTCAAATGTTGCGCGGATACCGCCTGAGGGGAATGAGGACGCGTCGGGTTCGCCCTTGATAAGCTCTTTACCCGAGAATGTCATAATAACTCTGCCGTCGCCGTCGGGTGTGATAAAGCTGTCGTGCTTTTCCGCGGTAACTCCGGTGAGCGGCTGGAACCAGTGAGTGTAATGAGTACAGCCTTTTTCAATTGCCCATTCCTTCATAGCGTGGGCTACGGCGTTTGCTACGCTGTCGTCAAGCGTTGCGCCGTCCTGAATAGTTTTCTTGAGAGCTTTATAGATGGGCTTAGGGAGTTTATCTCTCATTACGTCATCGTTGAATACATTACTTCCGAATAATTCGGGAACATTAACCATTATCCATTCTCCTTTAAAAACAAAATAGCGCCGTGAGCAATAGCTCACAGCGCCGTTGCTGCGTCATCAACTGCAAGTATATAACGGATTATAAAAATTGTCAATACTTCATTATATTAAAATAAGAAAATAAATGTGAAAAAATAATTCACAATAATTCAATAATAATTCAAATTTAAGTCACGCCGTTTTTATAATCAGGGTTTATTATAGGGGTACAAAATCAAAAAGGAGATGATTTAAGTGAAAATTACACGCAAGGTTAAAAATACAGTAATGATAGGAATGGTGGTGGTTTTCGCCGGAGTATCAGTGCTCACGATGAATTTCATCGGAGACAGTAAATCGGGCGCCCCTCCTCAACTGAGCAGCAGTCAGGGCAGTATGCAGCAGCCGCCCGATATGCAAGGCGGCAGCAGCTCGCAGAACCCGGATAACAACTCCGGAAGTTCGGATAATAACTCTCAGAGCGGTAATTCTCAGAACAGCGGCTCCGATAACGGTATGCCGGGTCAGCCGCCGCAGATGAACGGCAATTCCGATAATCAGAACGGTCAGCCGCCGCAGATGCCGGACGGTCAAAGCGGTAATAACTCTCAGGACAGCGATTCTCAGAACGAAAACTCCGATAACGGTATGCCGGGTCAGCCGCCGCAGATGAACGGAAGCTCTCAGAGCGATAACTCCTCCGGCGATAATTCCGACCAAACAGCCTTCGTACCGGATAATAATAACGGAAACAACAACGGCGACAGCTTCCCCGGACGAGGCTTTAACGGAAATTCAAATGACTCAAACTCCGATAATAACAGTTCCGGCAGCGGAAATTCAGATAACAACAGCTCAAACGACAGCAACTCAAATAATAATTCAGGCGGCTTCGTTCCCGATAACGGTCAGAACCAAAACGACAACAACCAATTCGGCGGATTTATGCAGGACGGCTTTGACCATAGGGGCGGCTCGTTTATGACGGTTGTAAAGTATTCGGCGTTGACGGCGGATTCTCTTATTATCGCGGCGCTCGTGATGTATCTTATCCTCTCCGGTTTTAACAAGCGCGGATTCAGAGAGTCGCTCAGAGGCGCTAAAAGAATTCTGATATTCATACTGTGCACCGCAATTATCGGCGCGGCTCTTGCCGGAGCTCAGATAGCCGTTTGCGAGCTCGTAACCTCGGGCGCGGCTTCGGCTCATCAGCAGATGCAGCTTCCCGGAAACTCTCAGCAGAACAATTCCTTTCAGCAGAACGGAACCGATAAAACCTCAGCGTCAAACGTTTCGGCGTCAGGAAAAACTACCGTAACCGATAATAAAACACTTACCGAGAGCTACAGCTCCTCCGACAGCGACGTCAGCGCGGTACTTGTTGAAAACGGCGGAAACGCTGAGATAAAGGATGCTGAAATTACGAAGTCCGGCGACAGCACAAATACCGAGAACTCTGAATTTTACGGAGTGAACGCGGGTGTGCTCGTAAAAGAAAACTCAACCGCAACAATAAAAAACACCGAGATTAAAACCTCGGCTAAGGGCAGCAACGCCGTGTTTTCAACAGGCGAAAACTCTAAAGTATATGTAAGCAATACGAAAATCACAACGACAGGCGAGAGCTCCGCGAGAGGACTCGACGCTACCTACGGCGGATATATTGAAGCCGATAACGTGACCGTTAATACTAAGGGCGGATCCTGCGCGGCGCTCGCTACTGACCGCGGCGAGGGTACCGTCAAGGTTAAAAACTCCGACCTTACTACAAACGGCGCCGGTTCTCCGGTAATCTACTCGACAGGCGATATCTCCGTAACCAATACTAAGGGTACCGCCAACGGCTCCCAGATTACGGTTGTTGAGGGTAAAAACTCCGCGACGGTAAAGAACTCGACCTTAACGGCGAGCGGTGCGGGCAACCGCAACAACGTCGATAACGCAGGCGTTATGATTTATCAGAGTATGTCAGGCGACGCAGGCGAGGGCAAAGGCACTTTTACTTCCGAAAACTCAACGCTTTCGATAAAAAAGAGCTCAAGCTATTATAAAACCGCCCCGATGTTCTTCGTAACGAACACCGACGCGGAAATCAACCTGAAAAACACTACGCTCAATTTCGGCAGCGGAGTTCTTATCAATGCCGAAGGTACGAGCGAATGGGGCAACTCGGGCTCAAACGGCGGCAACGTTACTTTAAACGCCGAGAACCAGAAGCTTTCGGGCGATATTAAAGCGGACAGTATCTCAACCGTTACGATTAACCTCACTAAATCAACCTATAAGGGTACGATTAACGGTGATAAAACCGCAAAGAGCGTTACGCTTAAGCTCGATAAAAGCTCAAAAATCACCTTAACCGGCGATACCTACGTTACCTCTCTTGATAACGCCGATAAAACAAACAGCAATATCGACCTCAACGGTTATAAGCTGTATGTGAATGGTAAGGCTATATAATTAATGTGCAACACGCAATAAGGGGCTTGCTCATCTGAGCAAGCCCCTTAAATATTGCTTTAAGTTTTAAATTAGCCTAATTCTGCGAAGTACTTGATTGTGCGAACCATCTGGCTTGTGTAGCTGTTCTCGTTATCATACCAGGAAACAACCTGAACCTCATAGAGGCCGTCGCCGATGGGAGCTACCATTGTCTGAGTAGCGTCGAAGAGTGAGCCGTAGGTCATACCGATGATGTCGGAAGAAACGATCGGATCCTCGTTGTAGCCGTAGCTTGCGGAAGCAGCAGCCTTCATAGCGGCGTTGATTCCCTCTACGGTTACGTTGTCGCCCTTAACAACAGCTGTAAGGATTGTTGTTGAGCCTGTGGGAACGGGTACACGCTGAGCGGAGCCGATAAGCTTGCCGTTGAGCTCGGGGATTACGAGGCCGATAGCCTTAGCGGCACCTGTTGAGTTAGGAACGATGTTAGCTGCGCCTGCGCGAGCTCTTCTCATGTCGCCCTTTCTGTGAGGACCGTCAAGAATCATCTGGTCGCCTGTGTAAGCGTGGATTGTGCTCATGATACCGCTCTGAATGGGAGCATACTTGTTAAGAGTATCAGCCATGGGAGCGAGGCAGTTTGTTGTACAGGAAGCAGCGGAGATAATCTTATCCTCGGGAGTAAGAACATCCTCGTTTACTGAGAATACAACTGTGGGGAGGTCGTTGCCTGCGGGAGCAGAAATAACAACCTTCTTAGCGCCTGCGTCGATATGAGCCTGAGACTTAGCCTTTGAGCAATAGAAGCCTGTGCACTCTAATACTACGTCAACACCGATTTCGCCCCAAGGAAGCTTGGAAGCGTCAGCCTCAGCGTAGATTGTGAGAGTCTTGCCGTCAACTGTGATTGTGTTGGCTTCGTCGTCTGCCTCTACTGTATGGAGATTTTCGCCGATTGTACCGCAATAACCCTTCTGAGCTGTATCATACTTAAGAAGGTTAGCGAGCATTGAGGGCTTTGTAAGGTCGTTGATAGCAACAACATCATAACCCTCAGCGCCGAACATCTGTCTGAACGCGAGACGACCGATACGGCCGAAACCATTAATAGCAACTTTTACTGACATAATAATTCCTCCAGTCAAATTTAGTCATATACATTATATTGCATTTTTGTTACAATTGCAAGTGTTTAGAGAAACAAATTAGGAATTTTTTACTAAATTGCCAAATCTTTTGCGCTTATCGGGGAAAATGTGACAAAGATTATTCTTATATACAATTAATTTCTTGACATTATTCCGATTTTAAGTTATAGTATATATGTATGTATGCTTACATACGGAAGTTTTTTTACTTCATATTTTCTTAATCAGACTCGAAAGAGCCGTTTATATAGATATTTTGTAATTTGCAATTTATCTTTTTCGCATTTATTGCGTTCAAACATATTACAATTTAATATCTTTACTAACGGCACCTTGGGGCTTGATTCTAAAGTTAGATTAAAAGTTTAGAAAAAACTAAATCAAGGAGGTGTCAAAATGCCGATATTAATTGCAGTAATCTGCATTGCAGCCGCGGCGATTGTTTTCTGCGCGATAGGCGTGGGAATAGGTATTGCGTATCGCAAGAGCGTGGCTGAAAAGCAAATCGGCAGTGCTGAACAAGAGGCTAATAAAATAGTTTCCGAAGCGATGAAAACCGCTGAAGCTAAGAAAAAAGAAGCCATTCTTGAGGGTAAGGACGAGGTTCACCGCTTCCGCAACGAAAGCGAAAAAGAACTCGCTGACCGCAGAAGAGAAGTACAGCGTCAGGAAAGACGTATTCAGCAAAAAGAAGAAAACCTTGACCGAAAGATGAACAATCTTGAGAAAAAGGAAGAAAAAGTTAGTAAAAAGCTCAAGGAAGCCGAGGAGAAGGTCTTAGAGGTTGAACAGGTTAAAAAGAGCCAGTTCGAAATGCTTGAGAGAATTTCCGGTTATACTGCGGAGCAGGCAAAAAATTACCTGCTTGAACAGCTCGACCAGGAGCTTTCTCACGAGAAAAGCGTTAAAATCCTTGAGTACGAGGAGCAGCTTAAGGACGACAGCGAAAAGCTCGCCCGTAAGATTATCTCCCTGTCGATTCAGCGCTTAGCCGCTGAACAGGTTTCCGAGGCTACTGTCTCGGTAGTAGCTCTTCCCAACGACGAAATGAAGGGAAGAATTATCGGCCGTGAAGGCCGCAACATCCGCGCTATCGAAAACGCGACGGGCGTCGACCTTATTATTGACGATACGCCCGAGGCTATTACGCTCTCGAGCTTTGAGCCCGTAAGACGCGAAATCGCGCGCGTAGCACTGGAGAAATTAATCTCCGACGGACGTATTCACCCGGCGAGAATTGAAGAGATGATTGATAAGGCTCGCCGTGAGGTTAATTCAAAAATCAAACAGGCCGGTGAAAGAGCCGTACTCGATACCGGAGTACGCGGAATTCACCCCGAGCTTGTTAAGCTTCTCGGTAAGCTTCGCTACCGTACAAGCTACGGTCAGAATGTTCTCGACCACAGCCTCGAGGTTGCTTATATCTCGGGAATGATTGCGTCAGAGCTCGGTATGGACCCGACTGTAGCAAAGCGTGCGGGACTTTTACACGATATCGGTAAGGCTTTAGACCATGAAATGGAAGGAAGCCATGTCGAACTCGGCGTTGAGGCGGCGCGTAAGTATAAGGAAAGCGACGCTGTTATTCACGCTATTCAGGCTCACCACGGCGACGTTGAGGCTAAGACGGTTGTCGCATGTATCGTTCAGGCAGCCGACGCTATCTCGGCGGCTCGTCCCGGAGCAAGAAGAGAAAATCTTGAAAATTATATTAAGCGACTCCAGAAACTCGAGGAGGTTGCGTCCTCGTTTAAGGGCGTTGAAAACTCCTACGCTATTCAGGCGGGCAGGGAAATCCGCATTATGGTTAAGCCCGAGGTTGTTAACGACGAGCGTATGGTACCGCTCGCGAGAGAAATCTGTAAGAAAATCGAGGAGGATCTCGAGTATCCCGGTCAGATTAAGGTTAACATCATCCGCGAAGCGAGAGCCGTTGACTTTGCTAAATAATTATGATTTTTATAAGCCGACTCAAAGCGATTTGAGCCGGCTTTTTTACTTTATAAGAAACTGCGTTCCTTATAAAGTAAAAAACATTTTATATTTCCCGCTCAGTTGCGCCCTGCGTGCGCACGAGCGATGGCTGAAGAAAACGTACGCACCGTGGTGCGCACGCTTTCTTTGGGGCAGTTGTGCAGTAAAGCCGTAGGGAATTGGTCCCACCCAATTCCGAGCCGTGCTTATCGATATATGCGGTCTTTCCTTCCGCGGGAGCGAAAAAATAAAAGGAAACCGGTTATTGTCGATAAGATTTATTTGTTTCGCTGCCGCGAAAGGACAGGGCAAATATATTCAGACAGTTGCCTCGCAACGAGGCGGGACTCGTTCCCTACGGTGCTGAGGTTAACTTCCGCCGTTTATTAAGGTTTCCGTTTAATTAAACTTTTCCAAAGGCGGCACAGGCTGCCGGGATTCCCGACGGCTCCGTGGATTTTTTTCTTTTTATTCTAATATGCAATAAATTTTAAGCCGAAATAGATTACAATAATACGATGGAATAATACGACGGTGAGGTTTATGAAAAACGCTTTAATTATCTCCAAAACTGAAACCGGCATTAAGGCGGTAGCCTCCCTTTTAAAGGATGAGGGCTTTTCACGGATACAATGTACGCTCAGCTCAGACGACGCTAAGCGCAAGCTGAATGATAACGACTTCGGGCTCATTATAATCAACGCTCCGCTTAAGGAGGAAAACGGGCTTGAGCTTTCGGTTTTCTGCGCCGAAAAAACGAATGCGTGCGTTGTGCTGATTGTACCTAAGGAAAAAACGCTCGACGTTTTCGATATTGTTTCAGAGCGCGGAGTGCTGGTTGTATCCAGACCGCTTAAGGTAAGGCTGTTTAAAAACCTGTTAAGATATTCAATGGGCTATATGAACAGGATTACCGGAAACGACGAAGCCGAAAAGCTTAAAAACGAGCTTGAGGAAATAAAGGTTATCAACCGTGCAAAGCTGCTTTTAATTCAATGCTTATCAATGACTGAGGCGCAGGCTCACCGCTATATTGAAAAACAGGCGATGAATATGCGTACCGGTAAATTGGAAATAGCTAAACAGGTAATAAGGACATATCAAAACTGATACTATTAATTTAGTATATCTTTTGTAGAAGAAAGGAAGATCTTATGAGCCGCGCGTATCTTATTTTAGAAAACGGCACATATTTTGAGGGTAAAGCCTTTGGTGCCCAAAAGGAAACCACGGGAGAACTTGTCTTTACAACTGCTATGACAGGTTATCTCGAGACACTTACCGACCCCAGCTACTTCGGTCAGGTAGTTATTCAGACATTCCCGCTTATCGGCAACTACGGGGTTATTCCCGCCGATTTCGAGAGTGCTGCTCCCGCGTTAAAAGCTTATATTGTTCGTAATTGGTGCCAAGCTCCCAGCAACTTCCGTTGTGAGGGTGATCTTGACACTTTTTTAAAAAGCTCCGGTATTCCCGGACTTTACGATATTGATACCCGTGCGCTTACGCGGATTGTGCGTGAGTACGGCGTAATGAACTGTAAGCTGACTTATACGCTCGATAATCTTGAAAAGGATATCGAGGAGATTAAGCCCTATAAGGTTGAAAAGGCGGTAAGCTCGACCTCAATAAGCGAGAAGCAGACCTTCTCGGCCGAGAACCCCGAGTATAACGTTGTGCTTATCGACTACGGCGCAAAGCATAATATAGGCCGCGAGCTCGTAAAGAGAGGCTGTAATCTTACGGTTGTACCGTATAATACTACGGCTGAGGAAATTCTTTCCCTTAATCCCGACGGAATTATGCTCTCGAACGGTCCCGGAGACCCCGAGGAGAATGTTGAGGCTATCGCCGAGCTTAAGAAGCTTTGCAAAAGTAAAATCCCGACCTTCGGAATCTGTCTCGGCCATCAGCTCTTAGCGCTTTCTCAGGGAGCTAAAACCGAAAAGCTTCATTACGGTCACCGCGGAGCCAATCAGCCCGCGAAGGAGCTCAGCACCGACCGCGTTTTCATCACCTCTCAGAACCACGGCTACGCGGTAGTTAACGACTCGGTACCCGCTAACGCCGAGGTAAGCTTCGTAAACGGAAACGACGGTACCTGCGAGGGTATTAACTATAAGGATATGCCCGCCTTTTCGGTACAGTTCCACCCCGAAGCCTGCGGCGGCCCCAAGGATACCGCCTTCCTCTTTGACAGGTTTATTGAGAATATAAAGAATAATAAGTAAGTTTTAAGCTGTAAGTAAAAAACGGGTGCAGAACGTATCCTTTTTATCCGAAGCTTCACAGGACGCAAAACGTCCGCGGGGATATGGATTTAAGATAGGAACTGCACGGACTGACGTGGAAATTTTTAAAAAAGGATTGATATTATGCCGTTAAAACCCGATATAAAGAGAGTAATGGTAATCGGCTCGGGCCCGATTGTAATTGGACAGGCAGCGGAATTTGACTACGCCGGTACTCAGGCGTGCCGCGCGCTTAAGGAAGAGGGACTCGAGGTAATTCTCGTTAACTCAAACCCCGCTACGATTATGACCGATAACGCTATGGCGGATAAGGTTTATATCGAACCGCTTACCTTAGAGATTGTAAAGAGAATTATTATAAAGGAGCGTCCCGACTCGCTGCTCTCGACCTTAGGCGGTCAGACGGGACTCACGCTCTCAATGCAGCTTGCAAAAGAAGGCTTCCTGGATAAATACGGAGTAAAGCTTTTAGGAGCCGTTCCCGAGACTATTGATAAGGCCGAGGACAGGCAGATGTTTAAGGACACTATGCTCGAGATTAACCAGCCGGTTATTCCCTCGACCGTAGTAAACGACGTTGAGGCGGCGGTAGCATTTGCCGACGAAATCGGCTATCCGGTAATTGTACGTCCCGCGTTCACCTTAGGCGGTACCGGCGGCGGTATCGTTAATAACGAGGAGGAACTCCGTGAAATCGCCTCAAACGGACTTGAGCTTTCTCCGATTACTCAGTGCCTTATCGAGAAATGTATTTCCGGCTGGAAGGAAATCGAGTTCGAGGTAATGCGCGACAGCTTAGGCAACGTAATCACCGTCTGCTCAATGGAGAATTTCGACCCTGTCGGAGTTCATACAGGCGACTCAATCGTTATTGCTCCCGCGGTAACCTTAGCCGATAAGGAGTATCAGATGCTCCGCAGCGCGGCGCTTGATATTATCTCCGCGTTAAAGGTTGAGGGCGGTTGTAACTGCCAGTTCGCCTTAAATCCCGAGACCTTCGAGTATGCCGTGATCGAGGTTAACCCCCGAGTTTCGCGCTCTTCCGCGCTTGCTTCAAAGGCTACGGGTTATCCTATCGCAAAGGTTGCGGCTAAAATCGCAATCGGTTATACATTAAACGAGATTAAAAACGCCGTTACGGGCTCTACCTACGCCTGCTTTGAGCCCGCGCTCGACTACGTTGTAGTAAAGCTCCCGAAATGGCCTTTCGATAAATTCGTATACGCCAAGCGTTCGCTCGGAACTCAGATGAAGGCGACCGGCGAGGTTATGGCTATCGCTCCGACCTTTGAGCAGGCTATTATGAAGGCTGTCCGCGGAGCCGAAATTTCTCACGATACCCTTGACGACGAGATGTTTGAGGAAATGAGCGACGCTTCAATCCTCGACCGCCTGAGCGTTTGCGACGACCTCAGAATGTTCTGTGTTTACGAGGCGTTAAAGCGCGGAATCTCAGTTGATAAAATCCACGAAATCACTTTAATTGACGAGTGGTTCTTAGAGAAGCTTATCAATATCATCAAGGTAGGCGAGGCGCTTAAGAGCGAACCGCTTACCGACGAGCTTTATAAAGAAGCTAAGGAAATCGGTTTCTTAGACCGCACTATCGAGAAGTATTCTGATCAGACTATAGAAAATCCGCTCGTACCCGTTTATAAAATGGTTGATACCTGCGCGGCGGAGTTCAACGCGGAAACACCCTACTTCTATTCGACCTTTGATAAGGAGAATGAGGCTGAGGAGTTTATAAAAGAAAGAAACAGCGATAAAAAGACTGTTATCGTATTCGGCTCAGGTCCTATCCGTATCGGTCAGGGTATCGAGTTCGACTACGCCTCCGTTCACTGCGTATGGGCGCTTAAAAAGGCGGGCTTTGAGGTTGTTATCGTAAACAATAACCCCGAGACGGTTTCCACCGACTTCGATACAGCCGACAGGCTTTACTTTGAGCCGCTTACCAACGAGGACGTTATGGGTATTATCGCTACCGAAAAGCCCTACGGCGTTGTTGTCGCGTTCGGCGGTCAGACAGCGATTAAGCTCACTCAGTTCCTCGACAAGCAGGGCGTAAATATCCTCGGAACCTCCTACGACGCTATTGATATGGCTGAGGACAGAGAGCGTTTTGAGGAACTGCTTGAAAAGCATAATATTGCGCGCGCAAAGGGCGTTACCGTAATGACTCTTGAGGAAGCGCTCGAGGCAGCGGATAAAATCGGTTATCCCGTACTGCTTCGTCCTTCGTATGTACTCGGCGGTCAGAATATGATTATCGCCTTTAACGAGGCTGACGTAAGAGAGTATATGGCGATTATTCTCGCTCAGGAGATTGAGAACCCGATTCTTATCGACAAGTACCTTATGGGTACCGAGCTTGAGGTTGACGCTATCTGCGACGGTGAGGATATCCTTATACCCGGTATTATGGAGCACGTCGAGCGTTCGGGCGTTCATTCCGGCGACTCTATCGCGGTTTATCCGGCGTGGAACGTTACCGACGATATGGTAGATATTATTATCGAGGCTACGAGAAATCTCGCGCTTTCCTTAAAGACAAAGGGACTCGTTAATATTCAGTACATTGTATATAACGGCCAGCTCAACGTTATTGAGGTTAACCCGCGTTCATCGCGTACGATTCCGTATATCAGCAAGGTTACGGGAGTTCCTATGGTTGACCTTGCTACGAAGGCTATGCTCGGCGAAAAGCTCAGGGATATGGGCTACGGCACCGGACTTTATAAGAAGTCGCCTTACTATGCGGTTAAGGTTCCCGTATTCAGCTTTGAGAAGCTTATAAACGTTGATAACCACTTAGGTCCCGAGATGAAGTCTACCGGCGAGGTATTAGGCGTTGCCGGAACCTTGGAGGAAGCGCTTTACAAGGGACTTATCGGCGCCGGATATAAGATGAAGCACGGCGGCGGCGTACTCGTAACCGTCCGTAACTCCGATAAGGCTGAAATCGGCGATATCGTTAAAAAGTATTCCGATATGGGCTTTACTATCTACGCTACCGAGGGTACGGCAGACGTATTAAAATCATATAACATCGACGCCGCTATAGTTAAGAAGATTCACGAAAGCGAGCATAACAATACTATCTCGCTCATTGAAAGCGGAAAAATCCAGTACGTTATTTCAACCTCGGCAAAGGGAAGAATTCCGAGCCGTGACTCCGTTAAAATCAGACGTAAGACCGTTGAAAGAAATATTCCCTGTCTTACCTCGCTCGATACCGCGAACGCTCTCGCGGACTGCCTGAGAAGCCGTTATTCTCAGGTCAGCACGGAGCTTGTAGATATTAACAATATGCGTTCAGATAAGATGATGCTTAAATTCACGAAAATGCAGGGTGCCGGCAACGACTATATCTACTGCAGCACCTTCGACCAGGAAATCAACAACCCCGAGGCGCTTTCGGTTAGACTTTCCGACCGTCACTTCGGTATCGGCGGCGACGGAATTATTCTCGTATGTCCCTCTGAGGTAGCTGACGCTAAAATGCGTATGTTTAACCTCGACGGAAGTGAGGGCAAGATGTGCGGTAACGGTATCCGCTGCGTCGGTAAATTCCTCTACGACCATAATATGATGGATATAAACGAGCGCGACGAGCTGAGAATTGAAACCTTAAGCGGTATCAAGAACCTCAAGGCGTTTACTCAGGACGGCGAGGTAACTACCCTCAGAGTTGATATGGGTAAGGCGGAGCTCAACCCGAAGAATATCCCCGTTAAGAGCGAAAAGAGCCGTATGATAAGCGAGCGCGTAACAATCGGCGGTAAGGACTACGACGTTACCTGCGTATCTATGGGTAACCCGCACTGCGTTGTATTTGTTGATAACGTTGACGGCTTCGACCTTGAGCATATCGGACCTCAGTTCGAGAACGACCCGATATTCCCCGAAAGAGTCAACGCCGAGTTCGTTAAGGTGTTAAATGACCATACTATCAAGATGAGAGTATGGGAGAGAGGCTCGGGCGAGACCTGGGCTTGCGGAACAGGCGCCTGCGCCGTTGCGGTTGCCGCGTGTGAAAACGGCTTCTGTAAAAAGGGCGAGGATATCACCGTCAAGCTTAAGGGCGGCGACCTTATAATCAACTACACCGACGATACCGTATATATGACCGGTGAGGCTACTAAGGTATTCGACGGAGTTATAGAAATTTAATACTTTTTATAAAATGTCGGGTTGGCTCGGTTTGAGCCAACCCTTTTATTGTCGAAGCAAGTTATTGGTAAAATTAATGCAAAATTAACGAGATTATAAAAAGATTTGCGTAAAAACTGAAATTTTATTTTCCGCAACTTGCATTATATTCTTTTATGTGGTATCATACTGAAGTGACAGAGGTGATTTTATGAAGATTAACAAAAACTTTGACAACCTGGTTCCTAACTATCTTTTTGCCGAGGTAGCTAAGAGGACTAACGATTTTATCAGCAAGAACCCCGATAAAAAGGTTATTAAGCTCGGTATCGGCGACGTAACGCTTCCGTTGGCTCCCGTAGTAGTTGAGGCTATGAAGAAGGGTGCCGACGATTTAAGCCGTAAAGAAACATTTAAGGGATATCCCGAGTACGAGGGCTACGATTTCGTAAGAGAGGCAGTTTCCGGCTATTATAAGAGCTTTGGCGTAGAGGTAAGCGCCGACGAGATTTTTATTTCCGACGGAGCTAAGTCCGACTGCGGAAATATCGGCGATATCTTCTCCGCGGACAACACCGTTATGGTGACCGATCCGGTTTATCCCGTTTATGTTGACAGCAATATTATGGCAGGACGTAAGATAGTTTACGCAGATTCCAACGAGGAAAACGGCTTTGCGGCTATGCCTCCCGAGGGCGTAAAAGCCGATATAATCTATCTTTGCTCCCCGAATAACCCGACAGGCTCCGCCTATACATACGACCAGCTCAAAAAGTGGGTTGACTTCGCCCTCGAAAACGACGCTATTATTCTTTACGACGCGGCGTATGAGGCGTTTATCACCGAGGATAATATCCCGCGTTCAATTTACGCGATTGAGGGCGCGAGAAATTGCGCTGTCGAGATGTGCTCTCTCTCTAAGACCGCGGGCTTTACCGGAACTCGCTGCGGCTATACCGTAATTCCGAGGGAGCTTGAGCGCGACGGACATAATATCTATAACCTCTGGTACCGCCGCGAGGCTACTAAGTTTAACGGCGTTTCCTGGCCTGTTCAGTGCGCGGCTGCCGCCGTATTCAGCGAGGAAGGGCTCAGTCAGATTAAAGAAAATCTTGATTATTATAAGGAAAACGCGCGTATTATCTCCGAGGCTATGGACGAGCTCGGAATTTACTATACGGGCGGTAAGAACTCTCCGTACATCTGGCTTAAATGCCCGAACGGTATGGGAAGCTGGGAATTCTTCGACTTCCTGCTCGAAAAGGCAAATGTAGTCGGTACTCCGGGCGAGGGCTTCGGAAACAACGGCGCGGGCTATTTCCGCTTAACCTCTTTCGGCGACAGGGATAATACAATCGAAGCGATTGAGAGAATAAAGAAAGTATTGTAATTAATGATAAGTTTAAAGGCGGCTCGAATTGAGCCGTCTTTTTCATTCGATAATGATGTTGTCAACGCCGTGTTTAAGAATAATATTTATCAGTTCATTTCTTGAATAGTTGGTTTCATTTGCGATTTTATCGAGCTGTGATAAAGTTTCTTCTTTTATTCTGATGGTAATAAGTCTGTTGCCGTTCTCGCCGCGTTTTTTAATATTTAAGGGTTCATTTTTAAAATTTTTCATAATAATACCTTTGTTAACAATTTATAAAAATTACATTCTATCTTTGGTATAATTCTATCTTGACAGAGCAACACATAATATATTAGCATATGATATACTGAAAAATTTAGTTCACAAAAAAGTATGTGTTTTTTTGTGAATAGACTCCAATTATACGTTGCTTTTTTCTACAAGTTATAACCTTTAAAGTTTTTTAATAATATGTTATTATAAATATACTATTATTATGATTTATCAATAGTTAAAATTTCACAAAGTATAAAGATGCATTTGTCAAATAATAACATCATAGTTTTGTTTGTTTTACTTGTCGCAGAGCAATAGACAATATATTAAGTGCTGTTTACGCCTTATTTACCCATAGTAAGGTTGTATAACTTAAAATAAGTTTAGTGGGCTGAAAGGATAGTGTGTTCTTATGAAACGTTTTATTTGTTATTTACTTACTTTTTTTATTGTTGTAGGTTTTATGTGTTATCCACAAATTACTACGTCTGCCGTTGATTATTCGTTTAAATTAGATCCTAATCTATCAAAAAAACTTGAGAAGATGAATGATGACGAAATGGTTAGTGTTTCAATTTGGGTAGAAGATATTGATTATGGCGAAGTAGAAAAGTTGGTATTAGATAAGGTGAAAAATACTGTTTCAAAAGATGTTATCGATTTATTTATGCCTAATAACAGAATAAAAGATGTATTAAAAAATGTAAATGAAAAAAATAATACATATAAAAAAGAAGTGTTCAAACAATTAAAGAAAACAATAGATATAAAAAGGAGTATTTCGTCACAAATACAAAAATACAAAAATACTTATGCATTAAATTCAATAATACATAATGATAGTGTTAGTAGAATTAAATATGTATGTAAATATGCTCCAAATATTGAAATCGAAACAAATAAAGCAAAAATAATACAGATATGTAGGAATAAATATGTAAATAGAATATATATTAGTAATAATATTTCAAAGGGATTTATTGATTATCCAATAGATTCAAGTGACAGGAATAACACAAAATCAAAATCAAATTCAAATAGATATACTTGTTGGAAAGATTATACGGGGATAACGGATTTGATTAATGAAGGAGTTGGGGTAGGAAATACAAAAATTGGTCTTTTAGAAATAAGTATTCCATATGTTGTAAAGAATTCACCTACTTATGGGGATTATTACAATGTTTTTCAGCATATGTTTGATGAACAAAATCCAGCGAACAATAAAATGATTTATAGGAATGAAGATGTTAATAGAATGTCAAATCAAACTATGATTAACAATCGTTGGCACGCATTGATGTCTGCAAGTTTAATAGCTGGGCAAAGCATGTATGGTTCGGGTGTTGCGCCTAATGTGTCTTTATATTGTGCATCTGATGGTACAGGATATAAAGAAGCCATTGAATGGTTAATTGATCAATCTGTTTCTATTGTGTGTTATAATAATATGAAATTATTATGGAGTTCAGAATCTTCTGAATATTATGATGAAAGCAAATGGCTTGATCATATTTCTTTAGAACATCGAGTCAATCTTGTTATTCCGTCCGGGAACGCTCGGAAAGCTTTTGCTAATGGGGATGGAAGTTATTATATTCAATATGTTAATCCAGCTGATTCAGTTGGAAAAAATGCTATGGGTTATAATTCTATAGTAGTTGGAAATTATAATGACTATAATACAGGTGTATCAGCTGCCGACCATAGTTCTTATTGTAGTTCAAATAGCTTGTCCTATAAACCAGATGTTATATCACCTGGAACACTCATAGGGACTCCCCTTCAACAAGACTATGTATCAGGGACGTCATGCTCAGCTCCTATACTAGCAGGTGCATTATCTTATCTATACGGTACATATATTTTATGTCAACCTTATTTGGTGAAATCTTTACTTATTGCTTCCGCAACATGTAATTTGTCTAATTATAATGTTAATAATCAGACTTCAACTGGATTTGAAAAACGAACAGGCGCGGGATTGTTTAATATTTATAAAGCATATAAAATAATGACGCAAGTAAATGAGTATAATGGCTTATATCCATATTCTCATTTTTGGGATTATGACTACGATTATGGTGCTATGCTTTCGCAAAACGCCTTTAATAGTGTTAATTATTTTTATATTGATAATACTAGCCAAGATATTTGCTATTCTTTGGTTTGGAATAAGGATAATCCAATAAATGGCAACAGCTTGCAGCAAGGACAAAATATATGTGTTTACGGAACTGTTCAAGATACAGCGTACCCATCAATAAAAATTTCAATAACTGCTCCTAATGGTAATGTTTATTCATCATATTATCAAAATGATTGTAAGGCAAGCGTACAGTTTTCACCGCCTTGTATCGGAGAATATACAGTAACATATACTCTTATGAACAATTATACGCTTACTTCACCCTTGTGGTATGGAAGCGCAATTTGCAGAAATAAGGAAGGTGTATAATATGAAAAAATTATTAGCTTTAATTATATGCTTTTGGATTGTATTTGTACCGATGACAGCGTCGGCTGATTCAAAAACGGAGGATAAAATAACTGTTTCTAATGAAGAATGTCTTAATATTATCAGAGAAAAAACCGATATATATAAAGATTATATTGATTCTGCGAGGCAGGTCGGGAACGCCGGCAGGCACGCTTTGATTCTGGCATGCTATACTGTCGATTCGGAAATGGAAAATACATATATATTCCTCGGCTTTAATATTATTACACCCGGGAACGTTGTAATGCTTTATGTTTACGACGGTGAAAGTATATACGAAATGTATGAGGCTGTAAATAATAAAATCGTGACAATGGACGAAATCTATTATGGATTCGACCATAAGGGCTGCGCGTCGATTATGAAGATAGAGCCGACTGTTTATAACCCGATTGAAAGAATTGAAAAATCCATAAATATCGGAGAATTGAGGGGCTATAGACTTCCAAGGCCGGTCGAGGATGTTGAGATTATTAACGGAGAAGATACACACTTTTTTAAGATCATACCCGATGAAAACGGAAAGCTCTATTTTTCGTCAAAGGGCAATGGAGGGAAAACCTACAGATATATCTACAACGATGAGATGAAGCTTCTTGACGCGAATGATTCGGAATCCTACGGAACACTTTCCTTTAAGGTTGAAGCAGGAAAAACCTATGTGCTGGCTGTCAGCATGCTTACAGCTTCTCTTGTAGGTGAAAAACCGCTTAAGACAATGGTGTTTAAGCTGGATTTTGAGCCGGAAAAGGGAGTAGAGCCGAGCGTGACAACGCCTGTCGTTACGGAACCTGTCACAACCGAGCCCGCGGTAACCAAGCCCGCGGCAACCGAACCGACTGCTAACGGCTCCGCTGCCGAGATACCAAATGAAAGGGTTAAGAAGTCCAATCCTGTTAAAGTAACTGTTAAGTCCGTATCGATTATGGCAAAAAAGCTTAAGGAAAAGGCTCAGCGGATTAAGCCTATTACAGTTAAAAAAGCTCAGGGTAAGGTGAACTGCAAGCTCGCGGGCGCGCCTGAGAAGATTAAAAAGTATCTTAAGATAAACTCAAAGGGAGTTATTACCTTTGCAAAATGGAAAAAAGCTGAAAAAAGTACTTACAAGCTTAAGGTAAGAATAACTGCAGGGGGCAATGATAATTATAAGGCTAAGACAGTTATTAAGATGTTAAAGGTAAGAATTGAATAATAAGAAAAAACGCCTGACGTACTATGCGTCAGGCGTAATTATTTGTAATAATCAGCTTTTAATTATCCTTATCAACCTTTATCATCTTTCCGTTTACGAAAACGTAATCGCTTCCGCTTTGAGCGCTGTTGACCGCGTTTTCGATTTCCGCGGTTTCATTATCTTTGTCATCAGGAACAGGGGAGGTAATCGAGCCGACGTTCTCCTGAAGCCCCTTTGAGATAACCGAAATCGAGATGTAGCTGACGAAATTCAGAAGAATAAGGATAAGCTCGGCGTTAAGGGCGCGTTTACATCGGCAGGTATGGATTCATCCTCCGACTGGAGATTCAAGACTCACCTTGCTAACCTCCCGATTTACTTCGAGTATCAGAAGGATAAGATTTCCGATACCGACGCTATCAAGGGTACTTACCTTGAGAACTATAAGAATATCTGGGATCTTTATATCACAGATTCTACCTGCAAGAAAACCGAGCTTGCTTCCAAGACCGGTTCCGAAGCTGAGACAGAATTCATCAAGGGCAACGCTGTATTCTTCCAGAACGGCAGCTGGGAATATGACGCTATCACAAAGGGCGGCCTTAAGGATAAGGACCTCGGAATGTTACCGATTTATATCGGCGTAGGCGACGAGGCTAATCAGGGACTCTGCACAGGTACCGAGAACTACTGGTGCATTAACGAGGAAGCTTCCGACGACGATAAGGCTGCAACAGAGGACTTCATCAACTGGTGCGTAACCTCAAAGACAGGAACAGAAGCTATGGCTAACGAGATGAGCTTCGTAATTCCTTTCAAGAAGGCTAAGGAATCCTCAAATATCTTCGTTAAGATTGATAACGAGCTTACTAAGGACGGAAAGACTCCCGTAAGCTGGAACTTCACAACAATGCCTTCCGAGGACTGGAAGGACGGCGTAGGCGCTGCTCTTACTCAGTATGCAGCCGGCACAGGCAAGTGGGACGCTGTTAAGAAGGCGTTCGTAGACGGCTGGAAAACCGAGAAGGAAAAGGCTGCCGAATAATAAATAAACTTTATGTTTATGAAAGATGAATAGTTAAAGGAACAGGGGGGCAGGGAATTTCTGCCCCCTGCGTTTAAGGAAAGGTATTGGATATGTTTAAAAAACCAAAAAGAAAACTATATGCTTTAATCTTTCTTCTTCCTACTCTTGCCGCTTTTATTGTCGGATTTGTTTATCCGTTTATAAGGGGCATATACCTTTCGTTCTTTAAATTTCAGATAGTAAATAAAGCTACATTCGTAGGAATTAATAACTACATAAAGGCGTTTCAGGATGACAGCTTTTTGCGTTCGTTCTGGTTTACGCTGGGTTTCGTTATAGTAAGCGTTATTCTTATTAACGTTATGGCGTTCTTTATCGCTTACGGGCTTACGCTTAAAATCCGCGGCTCAAATATTTACCGTACGGTATTCTTTATGCCGAACCTTATCGGCGGAATTATCCTCGGTTATATATGGCATCAGATTTTTGACGGACTTTTAAGAAGTATGGATATGCCGTCGCTTGTTACTAATACCGACCTCGGTTTCTGGGGACTTATTATACTTATGTGCTGGCAGCAGGCGGGCTATATGATGATTATTTATATAGCAGGCTTCCAGGGCGTACCTCACGACCTCTACGAGGCGGCTAAAATCGACGGAGCAAAACGGACTCAGATTTTAACTAAGGTTACTCTCCCGATGATGATGCCGTCGATTACAATATGTACGTTCTTAACGCTTACAAACTCGTTTAAGCTCTTCGACCAGAACTTAGCTCTTACCGGAGGCGCACCGCTTACGGACGGAATCTGGACGACGAGAATGATGGCGCTTAATATCTATAAAACCTTCTACGGCGAGGGTATAAGCGCTAAGGGCGTAGGCCAGGCTGAAGGCGTAATATTCTTCCTGATTGTAGTAGCAATTTCCCTCGCACAGCTTTACTTTACGAGAAGAAGAGAGGTGCAGGCATAATGGCTAAAATTGCTGCGAAGGCTAAAGAGCCTAAGAGAAAGGTTAAGCAGACCGCGGGAATGAAGTTTATGACTGTATTATTCGCGGTAATATCTGTCTTTTATGTAATGCCTGTCTTAATCGTTCTTTATAACTCGTTTAAGACTAACGGCGGAATCGCAATGAATTTATTCTCGCTTCCGGACGCGGATTCGTTTAACGGCTTCGCAAACTACGTTAAGGGAATGACATTCGGAAACTACCCGTTCTGGGAGGCGGCGCTGTGGAGCTTGTTTATCACCGTAGGCGGCGTATTTCTTATTCTTATCTGTACGTCGATGGCAGCGTGGTATATCCAGCGCTCTAATACAATTTTCTGTAAGATAGTATACTTCTTCTGTATATTCTCGATGGTTGTACCGTTCCAGATGGTTATGTTTACACTTTCCGATACAGCTAACAAGCTCAAGCTTACTACCCCCTGGGGAATACTTTTCGTGTATCTCGGCTTCGGCGCGGGACTCGCGATATTTATGTTCTCGGGCTTTGTAAAATCTATCCCGGTAGAAATTGAGGAGGCTGCCGACGTTGACGGCGCGGGTCCGTTAAAGACCTTCTTCAGCGTTGTGCTCCCGATTATGAAGCCTACCTTTATTTCGGTCGCGATACTTGAAACAATGTGGATATGGAACGACTATCTGCTTCCGTATCTTATTCTCGACGGAAAGCTGTATAAGACGATTCCGATTCATATGCAGTTCCTTAACGGAAGCTACGGCCAAACCGACCACGGCGCGATTATGGCGCTCGTTGTGCTCAGTATTCTCCCGATAGTAATATTCTATTTCGCGTGTCAGAAGTATATTATTGAAGGAGTAGTAGCCGGCGCGGTTAAGGGATAATAAATTAATTCGTAATTCATATTGCGTAACGCGTAATTAACGGGGCCTGCATCAGCAAGCCCCGTTTTTATCCGAGAAATTTTATGAAAGAATATTATAATTTTTTAAGCGGTCTTGTGAAGTCAATTCCGCAGGGCGTGATTTTATCCGAGGCGAGGGAGTAGATATCGCTCGCTTTAAGGTCGATATCAAAAATCCTCCGGGCGTTTTCGTCAAGAGATTTATATCCGTCGGCAACATTCGTGATAATCGGAAGTCTGCCGGCTTTTTTTATTTCGCCGAGTATTTTTGCTCCTGTTTCGTTAAACGCAAGCACCCTGATGTACGGCACCTCCCGCTTCATTTCATCTTTCGTTATGCCGAGAAGCGCGTGGATTATCGTCCTCCTTATCCGCGCGTGAGTGTAGCGTTTTGTTTTTACCGCGTCTATTATTTCTTTTACGGAATTATAATTCCTGACTGCGTCGTAAATCCTGTTATTAAGTCCCTCGCTTACCTCGGGGAGATTATTAAAGTCGTCCGGGCTCATTGTGCGCAGCTTATAAACAATCGGCTTTTCGAGCTTTTTAATATCGGCAGGGGATGGGAAGGCGGAGGCGTTTTCGGGAAGGAGGCCTCTATAATTCTCTCCGTCTATTATCATTCTGCGGATATTCGAGGCGCTTGATATGCCGTCCGTTATTATTTTTGAGTCGTGATTACTGCCCTTGCGCTTAATTATCATCGGCTTGATTTCAGTGCCGGCGAGCGCCTTAAGGTACTCAACAGCGAGAATATTGTTGGGCTTTGCGACAGCCTCGGCAAGCTTGGGAGCGATTTTATTAAACGCTCTTTCAACCGCGAGCGGATAGTAAAGCCCGTCCTTCATCAGCGCTTTTACCTCACGGTTGAAGGATTCGTCAGAAAATAATTCAGCCGCCTTTATTAAAAGCTCCGGGTTATCCTCCTCAACGGAAAAGCACAGGTTTTCCGTACAGCCGAGCGCCGCGGCGATTTTAACTCCCGCTCCTGCAAAGTTCTCGGCGTTTGAGCAGGCGTAAGCCGCCGGAAGCTCAATAACGAGGTCGGCTCCGTTTCGTACCGCCGCTTCTGCGCGTGCGAATTTATCTGCTATTGCGACGTCGCCGCGCTGGGTGAAATTACCGCTCATAATTGCAGCAACAGGCAGATTATTATTCTTTTTTATCTTTTCAAGCTGATATTTATGTCCGTTATGGAACGGATTATACTCGCATATTACCGCATTTATACGCATTTTTCACCTTTATTATGAATTTATTCAAAAAAAACTTGCAAAATCAAATCGGATAGTTTATTATATTATAGTATGATTTTAAAAAGTATTCAATATAAAGGGGAATAAAAAATGAAAATTCTTGTAATCAACGCCGGAAGCTCATCCTTAAAGTACCAGCTCATCGATATGACCGATGAGAGCGTAATCGCTAAGGGTAACTGTGAGCGAATAGGCGGCGAGGGTTCGGTTATCGGATATAAGACTGATACGGCAGATATTAAAAAGGAAGTTCCGATGCCCGACCATAAAGTAGCTTTTATGCAGGTTAAGGATATGCTTCTTGACCCCGAGGTCGGAGTTATTAAGGAACTCTCCGAGGTAACCGCGGTAGGCCACCGCGTAGTACAGGGCGGAAAGATTTTCCACGAGTCCTGTCTTGTAACTCCAGAGGTAATTGAGAATATTAAGAAGTTAGGACCTTTAGCTCCCTTACATAATCCCGCTAACGCTCTCGGTATCGAAAGCAGCGAGGAGGTTTTCGGAGCAGATACACCGCAGGTAGTTGTATTTGATACAGCTTTCCACAGCACAATGCCCGAAAAGGCGTATATGTACGCTATTCCTTACGAGTATTACGAGAAGTACTCAATTCGCCGTTACGGCTTCCACGGTACATCTCACCGTTTTGTAAGCCAAGTTATGGCTGAGCGTATGGGTAAGGATATTAAGGACTTAAAGCTCATTACCTGCCATATCGGAAACGGTTCCTCAATCACCGCGATTGACGGCGGCAAGGTTATTGATACAACAATGGGACTTACTCCGCTTGACGGCTTTATGATGGGTACACGCTCCGGCGCGCTTGACCCGTCCGTAGTAACATTCATTGCCGAGAAGGAGAATATGACTCCCGCTCAGATGGATGATATGCTCAATAAGAAATCCGGACTTTTAGGTGTTTCCGGGGTTTCAAGCGACGACCGCGATATAAGCGCGGCTGAGGCTGAGGGCAACGAGAGAGCTAAGCTCACTCACGAGATGCTTTACTATCAGATTGCTAAGTATGTCGGATCGTTCTATGTAGCGCTCGGCGGCTGCGACGGTATCGTATTTACGGCAGGTCTCGGCGAGAATCAGCCCACACTCCGTAAAGAGGTATGTAACTATCTTAAGTGCCTCGGCGTTGAGATTGACGAAGCGGCTAACGACGCGTGCATCCGCGGTAAAGAGGGCAAGCTCTCTACCGATAATTCAAAAATCCGCGTAGAGCTCATTGCTACCAACGAGGAGCTCGTTATCGCAAGAGATACAAAGGCTATTGTTGAAAAGCTTTAATAAGAGCAGTAAAGGGTTGGCGAAAGCCAACCCTTTTTCAGTAGGAAGCTTTTGGGCTCCCGACTAGGCGTGCGAATTAATCGATGTGTCCTCGACGATTTCGTTATCTCTGAACAGCAGCGAAATGCACCAGATTGAAGCGAGTCCGACGAGGATATAGATAATCCTGCTGATGATTCCGGTCTGGCCTCCGCAGATAAACGCGACTAAGTCAAACTGGAATATACCGACTAAGCCCCAGTTCAGGCCGCCGATAATTGATAAAATTAAAGCGATTTTGTCTATCATAAAAGTAAACCTCCTTCGCAAACATATTGTTAACCGAAGGAGGCGTTTTTATTCATTTTTTATGAATTTAAAGGAAATAAATAAAATCAAGTACAATAAGTATAATTCCGAGCAGCAGTATCGCCGCGCCGATAATTCTCGTTACGTTAATCGCTTTTTTGATTTTCATTGAGGTTATCATATTCTCAACCGGAAACGGAAGGAGAAGAATTGTAAGCCCTTCTATCGCGAGCGAGAAGGATAGAATTGTAAAGCCGATACTGCTCCTGAACGAAAAGATAAAAAGTCCTATCGGAATACCGAAGATACATACTATATTTATAAACGAAAAGAGCTTTGAGTATTTTTCCTGTTTATCGTAATAATTCAGAGCGCCGCGGTGACAGTTCTCGTCACAGTACTGCTCCATATACGATATCTCTTTTCCGCAGTAATCGCATTTTTTCATATTGTATCACCCGGGTGATATTTTATCATTATTTCAGGCGTTTATTTTTCTAAATCAGAAATATAATTCAAGTTGTGGGTTTCAGGGCGTAAGGGAAGGGAAGAACAATGCGTAATTCGTAATGCAACCCGTAACCGAGAAATGAGAACTGCTTCGCAGAACCTATCCTTTTTATCCAAAACTTCATAGGCTGAAATACGTTCGGGAGATATCAATCACAAATAGGGAATGCATAGTTTGACGAAGACACATAAAGCACTTGACTTTAGTGTGGTGCTGTGATAAACTTAAAAAGCTGATTAAAATACTATTAATGAGGTGCAAATTATGAAAAGAACATTAGCATTAATCCTTGCGGTTGTAATGCTCGCAACAGTCGCTTTAGTAGGCTGCGGTAATTCTACCGACAGCAACAGCTCCGCAGCAAAGACTGACGACAGCAAAACCGCCGCAACAGTAGACGACAAAGGCTCTACAACATTCACAGTAGGCTTCGACGCCGAGTTCCCGCCCTACGGCTACAAGGATAAGAAGACAGGTGATTACACAGGCTTTGACCTTGAGCTCGCTCAGGAAGTTTGCGACCGTTTAGGCTGGACTCTTAAGAAAAAGCCCATCGACTGGGATTCAAAGGATATGGAGCTCAACTCCGGCACAATCAACTGTATCTGGAACGGCTTTACTATCAACGGCCGTGAGAAGGATTATACATGGACTGTTCCTTACGTTAACAACAGCCAGGTTGTTGTTGTAAAGAAGGGCTCCGACGTTAAGTCGCTCGACGATTTAAAGGGCAAGACAGTAGCAGTTCAGACCGACTCCTCAGCTTTAGCTGCTTTCACAGGCGACGACGCCACAAAGGCTAACCAGAAGCTCGCCGCTTCCTTTAAGGAATTAAAGCAGATCGGCGACTACAACACCGCTCTTATGAACCTTGAGTCAGGCGCTGTTGACGCTGTATGTATGGATAACGGCGTAGCTAATTACAACGTTTCCAAGTCTCCCGAGAAGTATACCGTATTAAGCGATATCATCTCCAAGGAGCAGTACGCTATCGGCTTTAAGAAGGGCAACACTGAGCTAAAGGACTTAGTTGAGAAAACTCTTCTTGAGATGAATAAGGACGGCGTAGTTAAGAAAATCGCTAAAAAGTACAGCGACTATTATCTTGAGGATTCTCTTTGCTTAGAGGATAAATAAGAAAAATGTAAGGGGCTGTCTCAATACGGGACAGCCTTTATTTCCTTTATAGGAAACTCCAATAAAGTAAGAAATGATTTGTTTTTGCAAAGTAATTTGTCATTCTGAGCGGTGACGCAGGTAGCGTTGCGACCGCCGCCTGTGGCGGATGAAGGGAGCAAAAGCGCTGCGCAAAATAAGGAGCGCCGCGAGCCCGCTCCAAGGGCGAAACGAGGCGACTATATTTTGGACCGGTAGTCGAAGAATCTCCTTCCTAAAAGTAGGAAGCAGGAAGTGCTTTAGTCG
>CAJOFK010000015.1:44439-58645 GCA_905234015.1 uncultured Ruminococcus sp. | reverse complement strand
CCGTTTGACTTAGAATAATCGGGGGTGTGATAAGTGTTTCCGGAACCGAGGAAAGCGTTCTGAGACGTCGGAGCGCCTGACGAATTAGCATAAGCGTTAAAATGCTTAAGGCTGTTGCTGAGGTTTGACTTCCAGTCGGTATTCGACCAGTTGCTTGTCCATGTGCCTGATTCTTTCCAGCCGTAGAAAGCGGGAGCGTCGGACTGTAAGCCGTGGTTCCATACTTCTCTTACACGCGCGCAAACCTCGCCGAAGATAAAGAAGTTTTTATATTTTGAGGATGAAAACTCGGGGAAGTAAGCGTGGTTAAGAGTCCAGCGGTTGATATGCTTTTCGGTATCAAGACGGAAGCAGTCAACTCCCATATCAACGTACTGCTTATATGTATCGGTTATATAATTCGCAACCTCGGGGTTCTCGGTGTTAACGTCAACGCAGTCGCCTGCCATTGAGCCTGTCTGCTCAATTTCCGTTTCGTAACCCATGCTGGTTTCACGGTGATAATGTTCCTTTAAGTTGCTGTATTTTCCGCCCTTATGAGCTTTCATTGTATCAAGACGAGCCTGGAAGGTCGGGTCGCCGTCCTGAAGGCTGCTGTAGTTAGGATAGTTTTTATCAAGGTTGCTTCCCTTAATTACCTTCATACAGCTTGCGCTGCCTAAGTTTTTATAATCTTTAGTAAACATAGGCTCGAGGTATTTCTCACCGAAGTTACCGGTATGATTCCATACAACGTCCTGAATAATCTTAAGGCCCTTAGCGTGCGCCGCGTCGATTAAATCCTGGAATGTTGCGCCGTTTGACTCATAACGCGGGTCAACCTTACCGAAATCAAACGCATGGTAGCCGTGGTAATCGTAACCCGACGCGTTCTCAACTACGGGAGTAACCCAGATAGCGGTAAAACCTAACGCCTTGATGTAGTCGAGCTTCTGAATAAGGCCTTTAAAGTCTCCGCGCCACGCGGGGTCGGTATCGGGGTTGCCCGCCTTGCCGTCCTCCCAGCAATGAACGTTGTTGGACTTATCGCCGTCGTAGAAACGGGTTGTAATTACGAAGTAAATACTGTCCTCACGCATATCGGTACGGTCTACGCTTCCGCTCGTTCCGGGGAGCTTAGACGTCCAGCGGTTATTTTTATACCACCATTCGCCTGTCTCCTGAGTGAGCTCGTCAGACTGTACGCCGTTTACGATAAAGAGCATATTTATCTTCGTTTTCCCCGAGAAGGTATACTTATACCAGTTATTACCCTCGCTCGTCATTGAGGGACCGGGATACTGGGTTTCGATATTCTGGGGAAGGCTGTTCCAGTAATAAATCGTAGGAACGCCTTTTTCGCTGTAGTAATGAACCGTGATGTCCGACGCGCCGGTTTTTTCCGTTTTTACGGACACGGCGGCGGTAGAAACTACAGCTACGCTTGCCATTACGGCGGCTATCAGAACAGCCGCTATAATCTTCCTAAAACGCTTCATTTCAATCCTCCTAAATAAACTTCGCTAATCATAAAAATTATAACAAAAAAGTGGTAGTTTAATTTTCTGAAAAAGAAATTTAAACTACCAACAATTATCGATTTAGTTTATTATTTTTGTGTATTTGTACTAATACAATCACAGCAGTAAATCAAGGGCTTTCGCGATACCGTCCTCGTCGCAGGAATCGGTAACATAATCAGCCTCCTGCTTTACCTCGTCGTCGGAGTTTCCCATAGCGACTCCCATACCGGCCATTTTAAGCATATGCACGTCGTTATAGTTATCGCCGAAGGCAATTACCTCGCTGAGGTCTATGCCCATATCACGGCAGACCGCCCCGACGCCCCTGCCCTTGTTTATACCCTTCGGCATAACTTCGAGGAACCACGGCGCCGAAAAGTAGATATCAACCTCGCCGCCGAATTTGCTTATAAGGATTTTTTCAACCTCCTTAAGCTCCTCCGGCTCTCCGCCGAGCAGGAATTTATGAATCCTCCAGTCAACAAACTGTGCGATATCGTCAACGAGGTTGAGCGGAAGCCCGATTACATCGGACTCGACGTGAGTATAGGCGTTAACCTTTCTGTCGGCGTAAATCACGTTTCCCTTATGAACCATTGTTGTGACGTTGGTCGGGCGCAGAACCTCATAAACAGGCTCTATGTATTTTGAGTCGAGAAAGGTTTTTCCGATAAGCTCGTCGCGGCAGTTGAGCACGGCTCCGCCGTTAAAGCCCATATAATAGCCGCCGTTATTAAGCACATCGAGCTTTTCGGCATAAGGGCGAACTCCGTACGGCAGCCTTCCCGAAGCGACGCACAGCTTTACCCCCGACTCCTGAGCGCTTAGCAGGGCGCGCTTGGTTTTCGGGGTTATTAATTTTTCCGTATTCAGTAATGTATCATCTAAGTCGAATGCGATAAGCTTAAATTTGCTCATAATTATTTATTAACTTTCAACTGTCCTAATACTTCCCCGACCTTATCGTGCAGGACTAAATCCGCCGCGCTGTCCATCGGGGTCGGGTCGCGGTTAATTAATACGAGGTGTTTTCCGCTGAAATAGCGCACCATTCCAGCCGCGGGATATACGGTGAGGCTGGTGCCGGCTATAATAAGCACCTCGGCGTTTGCGATTGCGTTTACTGCTCCTCTTACGGTGCGGTCGTCAAGCCCTTCCTCATAGAGCACAACGTCAGGCTTAACTATTCCCGAGCACCTGTCGCAGCGCGGAACGCCGTCGCTTTCTTTAACATATTTAGCGCCGAAGAACTTTCCGCAGCTCATACAGTAGTTTTTATGGACGGTTCCGTGGAGCTCGTAAACCTTTTTGCTTCCTGCCTTCTGATGAAGCCCGTCGATATTCTGAGTTACAACCGCCTTAAGCTTCCCCGCCTTTTCGAGCTCGGCGAGCTTTTTATGAGCGGCGTTAGGCTCTATATCAAGCTCGAGCATTTTATCCTTATAAAAGCGGTAGAACTCCTCGCATTTTCTCATAAAAAACGTATGGCTTAAAATCTCCTCGGGCGGATAATCGTATTTCTGATTATACAGTCCGTCAACGCTCCTGAAATCGGGAATACCGCTCTCGGTGCTCACGCCTGCGCCTCCGAAGAATACGATGTTATTACTGCTGTCGATAATGCTTTGAAGCTGTTCGAGCTTAGTCATAGCTTACGCCTCCTTTTAGTTAAATTTTAGCACGATTGAAAGAGTTTGTCGAGTAGAAAAAAGAGTTTATCCGGTATAAAACAAGAAGCTTTCGTATATTCATCGCTCGTGCGCACGCAGGGCGCAACTGAGCGGGAAATATAAAATGTTTTTTACTTTATAAGGAACGCAGTTTCTTATAAAGTGAAAAACCGCCGCATATGCGACGGTTTTAAAAGTAAAATTATTTATTAAGCGAATCGTAGATTTTATCCATTACGGAATCCATAAACTTGAATCCGCCTAAGATAGGCATATCCTTCTTTTTACCTGTACCCGCGTTAACCATTCCGAGAATAGCGATAACGAGGAAGAAGATGTAGCCTAATGAGAAGATAACGCTGAATATGCTGTATACCGGATGCGGAGTGGAGTAAACTAATAAGTAATAGCTGTGAGTTACCGGGCGGAAAATAAGTCCGATAATAGCTAAAAGGATATTAGTTGCAATCGCATAAGCAAGCTCGATAACAAAAAGATTAGCGCCCTGCTTAACGTGGAACTTACAATACTCGGAAGCCTTTTTAACAAAAAGCGGGATGAGAAGTAAAATTCCGAAATAAGAGAGAATCGAAATTCCCTTATTCTCCTTAACATCAGCGTCCTCGTTTACAACAGCGGAAGCCTCGGGAGCTACTTCATAATCTACGGGTGCAGCCTGCTCAACGGCGGGAGCTGCCTGCTCAACTACGGGAGCCTCTGCTGCTGTACCGCAGTTAGGACATACCGCTGCGTCCTGAGCTAATTCCTGTCCGCAATTTTTACAAAATGCCATAATTTTCTTTCCCTTCATAATAAGAATTGGTAATCGCTTTACCTCAGTAAATTATACTTTATTTAAAAAAGGGTGTCAATAAAATCGCGAAACTTTGTATGTACCTCCAAAGAACCCGAAAATTAAGCACCCCTATTAATATACTTTTACCTATTATTCATCCTTATTACCCTCAGTTTTTTCCTCGTTTTTTACGCTTTCGATAAGAAGTTTAATAAATTCCTCGTCCTCAGCCTTCTTTTCATCCGCCTTAGCAAGACTGCCCGAAACGGAAATCAGCCCCGTTCCGAGAATTATGCTGAGCAGCCATACAGTAATTGCAGGCACTAAATTAAAACCGCCTTCGCCGAAAATAAATCCGACGGCGCAGCCGAGCAGAACACCGATAATTATTAAACAAATTCCGATAAAATACAGAATATCGGCAGGCTTTTTATTCTTCATAATTCCTCACCACGATACTATTCTACTATTAAAAATCTGATTTTTCAATTAAATAAGAAAATTTTGTATAACCCTCCAAAAACCTCATACAATCTTTATATATTTCACCGAAAGAAAAGTGTTGAATTTAGCATTTAACTGTGATAAAATAACATTACTGACACGGAAATGTGTATTGACGTGAAAGGCAGAAATTTTGATTTTAAAACGCTGTGCCTTTCCGCACGGCGGTTTTTGTTATTAAGGGCTAAGGGCACAGGGCTAAGTATTTTGAGGAAAACAATATGGAGAGCTATAAAGATTTGATAGTATGGCAAAAATCAATGACATTAGTAGGCGAAATATACAAGTTGGTTAAACTTCTTCCTAAAGAAGAGGTAAACGTTCTTTCAAATCAAATGCGTCGGAGTGCTATATCCATCCCGTCAAATATTGCCGAAGGTTATGACAGACGTTCAACGAAAGATTATATAAATTTTTTATCAATAGCACGCGGCTCAAATTCTGAATTACAAACACAGCTCTATATTTGTATTCAACTGGGATTCTTAAATCCTTCCCAAATTCAGACATCTATTTCCTTAACTGAGGAAATTTCAAAAATGCTGAACTCGCTAATTTATAAATTGGAAAACAGAAATACAAATGGCAATTAGTTTCGGGCATAACAATTCACTTAACCCTTTGCCCTCAGCCCTTTACCCTAATTTTTTACGAAAGGAAAAAATTGTAT
Source organism: uncultured Ruminococcus sp. (assembly GCA_905234015.1). GTDB lineage: Bacteria > Bacillota > Clostridia > Oscillospirales > Acutalibacteraceae > Ruminococcoides. The sequence goes on along the minus strand of CAJOFK010000015.1, from coordinate 53,503 downwards.
GGAGACCAGAGTTGCGGTTATCAGCATAATCTTAGAAAACTCAGCCTCGGTTGATGAGGTCAACAAGCTAATAAGCGACTACAGCGATTACGTTGTCGGCAGAATGGGGATTCCCTATAAAAAGCGCGGGATTTCGATTATCAGCGTAGTTATGGACGCGCCTCAGGACGTAGTATCAACCTTCTCGGGAAAACTCGGAAAGCTCGACGGAGTAAGCTCAAAGGCGGCTTACTCAAAGTACGTTTTTAATGACTGATTTAGTTGATAAGCTGTATAAAGACGGCTGCCTTTCAAAGTCCGAGTTTACCGAGCTTATAAACTCCGGCGATAAGTACCGCGAAAAACTGCGCGCGCTTGCCGAAAAGCTCCGGCGCGAAAACTACGGCGACGATATTTATATCCGCGGGCTTATTGAATTTACCAATTACTGTAAGCAGAACTGCTTTTACTGCGGTATTCGCAGGGATAACCTTAACTGCCGCCGTTACAGGCTTACCTCAGACGATATAATGAGCTGCTGCCGGCAGGGGTATGAGCTCGGCTTCCGCACCTTTGTACTTCAGGGCGGCGAGGACGCGTATTTCAACGACGACAGGATATGCGAAATAATCTCAGCCGTTAAAGGCAAATACCCCGACTGCGCCTTAACACTCTCAATCGGAGAGAAACCGAAAGAAAGCTATCAGCGGTATTTCGACTGCGGCGCCGACCGCTACCTTCTCCGCCACGAAACGGCGTCAAAGGAGCATTACGAAAGGCTTCATCCCGAAAGCCAGCGCTTCGAGAGCAGAATTGAATGTCTTAAAAGCTTAAAGGAAATCGGATATCAGGTCGGCTGCGGATTTATGGTCGGCTCGCCGTATCAGAGCGCGGAAAATCTAGCCCGGGATTTGCTTTTCATCAAAGAGCTTAACCCTCAGATGGTCGGGATAGGGCCGTTTATTCATCATTCCGATACGCCGATGAGGGATTTTAAGGACGGCACGCTTGAGATGACGCTGCTTATGCTCTCGATAATACGGATAATGCTTCCGAAGGTGCTTTTGCCGGCGACTACAGCCCTCGCGACAATTCATCCGCGCGGACGCGAGCTCGGGATTCAGGCGGGCGCGAACGTCGTTATGCCGAACCTCTCCCCCGTAAGCGTAAGAAAAGAATATCAGCTTTACGATAATAAGGTATGTACCGGCGAGGAAAGCGCCGAGTGCGTACGCTGTCTAAAAAAACGGGTTGAAAGCATCGGGTGCAGGGTTGTTGTATCCCGAGGGGACAGTAAAAACAATTCGTAATTCGCAATGCGTAATTCGTAATTAACACTACATAGATGAACTTATCCCATGTATCCAAAACTTCATAGAAAGTATGAGGTTCGGGGGAAATAAATATTAAGAAAGGAACGTCCGCGTTTGACGTGGACACTTAAAAAATGTATAATCCGAAATCATTAAAGGCGGAGGAGTTTATCGACCATAACGAAATTGTCGAAACTCTTAAATACGCCGACGAAAATAAAGACAATCTCGAGCTTGTTGACAGCCTGCTCGAAAAGGCGGCTGAGCTTAAGGGCTTAACCCACCGCGAAGCCTCCGTACTGCTCGCGTGCGAGGACGAGGAACGCGTCGCTAAGATGTACGCTCTCGCCGAGCAGATTAAAAAGGACTTTTACGGCAACCGTATCGTAATGTTCGCGCCGCTTTATCTCTCTAACTACTGCGTGAACGGCTGCGTTTACTGTCCTTATCATCTTAAGAATAAGCATATCTGCCGTAAAAAGCTTACTCAGGAGGAAATCAAGCAGGAGGTTATCGCGCTTCAGGATATGGGCCACAAGCGCCTTGCGATTGAAGCCGGCGAGGACCCGGTTAATAACCCGATTGAGTACATACTCGAGTCGATTAAAACGATTTACAGCATCAAGCATAAAAACGGCGCAATCCGCCGCGTAAATGTAAATATCGCCGCGACTACGGTAGAAAACTACCGCAAGCTTAAGGAAGCGGGTATCGGCACCTACATTCTTTTCCAGGAAACCTACCATAAGGAGAGCTACGAAAAGCTCCACCCGACAGGTCCGAAGCATAACTACGCTTACCATACCGAGGCGATGGACAGAGCTATGGAGGGCGGTATCGACGACGTAGGCCTCGGCGTACTTTTCGGCTTAGAGCTTTACCGCTATGAGTTCGCGGGGCTTTTAATGCACGCTGAGCACCTTGAGGCTGTTCACGGCGTAGGCCCTCATACTATAAGCGTACCGCGTATCAAGAAGGCGGACGATATCGACCCGACCGTTTTTGATAACGGTATTTCCGACGAAACCTTCGGAAAAATCTGCGCGCTTATAAGAATATGCGTTCCGTATACGGGTATGATTATTTCTACCCGCGAGAGCGAGCAGGTACGCGATAAGGTTATTCACTACGGCGTATCCCAGATGAGCGGAGCCTCAAAGACCTCGGTAGGAGGCTACGCGGAGGATTCCGAGCCCGAAAACAGCGAGCAGTTCGACGTAAGCGATAACCGTACCCTCGACGAGGTCGTAAACTGGCTTATGAGAAACGACTACATTCCGTCGTTCTGTACCGCCTGCTACCGCGAGGGCAGAACAGGCGACCGCTTTATGGCGCTTTGCAAAAACCGCCAAATTCAGAACTGCTGTCACCCGAACGCGCTTATGACCTTAAAGGAATACCTGATGGACTACGCGAGCGAGGACACAAAGGCTCTCGGCGAAAAAATGATTGAAAAAGAGCTCCTTAATATTCCCAACGAAAAGGTAAGGAGAATTTGTAAGGAGCATCTTGAAGATATAGAAAACAATAAAAGAGATTTCAGATTCTGAGGCGGTGAAACTATGACAACCCTAAACGAAACCCCGTCAGCCAACAGACTTCATATCGGCTTTTACGGAAAACGCAATTCCGGAAAAAGCTCGCTGATTAACGCCTTTACAGGCCAGCAGGTGAGCATTGTTTCCGAGGTAGCGGGCACCACTACAGACCCCGTTAAAAAGGCTATGGAGATAAACGGACTCGGAGCGTGCGTGCTTATTGACACGGCAGGCTTCGACGATATCGGCGACCTCGGCGAAATGCGAATTAAGGAAACCGAGAAAACCGCCGAGAAAATTGATATCGCGGTAGTGCTGTTCTCCGGCAGCGATATCAGCAAGGAATGTGAATGGTACGAGCTTTTTAAGGAAAAGAAGGTTCCGGTAATCCCCGTAGTCAGCAAGGCGGATATGCTAATAAACGGCTCCGCTTATGTGTTCAAGGTTCGCAATAAAATCGGCGAAAAGCCGCTGCAGGTAAGCGCGGTAGACCGAATCGGTATTGACGAGCTTAAGGAGGAGATTATCCGCCGCGTTCCTGCCGATTACAACGCGCCGACTATTACGGGCTCGCTGTGCTCTGAGGGCGACCTCGTGCTTCTCGTTATGCCGCAGGATATTCAGGCGCCTAAGGGCAGGCTTATTCTTCCGCAGGTTCAGACAATAAGAGAACTGCTCGATAAGAAATGTATAATCGCGAGCTGTACTGCCGATAAAATGGCGGATACCTTAAAAACGCTCGCAGGTATTCCGAAGCTCATAATTACCGACTCGCAGGTATTCCCCTTCGTTCACGATAATAAGCCTGCCGAGAGTATGCTCACGAGCTTTTCGGTACTTTTCGCCGCGTATAAGGGCGACCTCCCCTACTATATCGAGGGCGCTAAGGCTATAGACAGCCTTAACGAAAACAGCAGGGTGCTTATCGCGGAATGTTGTACTCACGCTCCGCTTACGGAGGATATCGGGCGTGAAAAAATCCCGAGGCTTTTAAGAAAGCGCGCGGGAGCGGGACTTAAGATTGATATTGTTTCGGGAACCGATTTCCCCGAGGACTTAACGGGCTACGACCTGATTATTCAGTGCGGCGGATGTATGTTCAACAGAAAATACATAATGAGCCGTATCGACAGGGCTAAGAATCAGAATGTCGCTATGACTAACTACGGCGTTACAATCGCGCATATAACAGGTATTTTAGACGATATCGCCGCACCGTAGAATGGCAAAAGTAAAGGACAGTTCATCTGAACTGTCCTTTTAATTTTGCATTAAGATTATTCGTTAGTCTTAGCGCAGGAATCAACGTACGCCTTAACTGTATCGAACTTATCGTAGCAGGAAATCTCGGCTCTCTGAGTTTTTCCGGGCTTAATCTCGCTCTTGCTGTCGCCTACATATGTGTAGTCGGCTCTTACGAGCTTATCGCCTTTATAGAAGAATACATAACCCTTAGTGTAGAGAGCAGTCTTTTTACCGTTGTTTGTAACGCTTACGATAGCCTTATCGGTAGCCTTATCAACCTGGCACTTTAAGTCCTTATTGATAGCTGTGTAGTAGGTGAGCTCGGAAGCCGAGAACTGAACCTCAAACTTCTCGTACTTATCCTTTGTGCTTACTCTTAAAGCTGACTCTGCGCCTGCCTGGAAAGCAGAAATTGTAGCGGACTCAGTGCCGACAATCTTACCCTTTTTATTAAAGAAGGTAACCTCAGCCTCGAGCTTGCAGTCGTAGTCAGAGTTATTCTTAACTACGAGCGCAAGGTAGTTGTAAGAATAGTTAACATAACTATAGGAATCATACTTTATATTCTTAACAACCTCATCCTCATCAAACGCACCCTGATTGTTATCGTCGTTCGCAGCGGTTGTTTCAACAACACTGCTGTTCTCACTGCTGTTATTGTCAGCAGCTGATGACGAATTAATTGTAACGGTGGGAGTACAGCCGGCTAATACCGAAACAGCCATAGCCGCAACGAGTAATAATACTAATAATTTTTTCATATTTTTACCGCCTTTCTTTTATACCGCTATCGTGAAAGATTTGATACCGGTATGAGATATTTCTCGATTTAATTATACAATACGAGTTTTAGCTTGTCAATATGCTAAAGCGGCGACTAAGTAATAACGTAAAAAGCGCACGCCTGAGCGTGCGCTTTAAGAGTATTTATTTTTTAACTACGGTAATCTCACACTTAAGTACCGCGCCGTTTACCGAGCAGGTGACAACCGCCTTACCCGTCTTTACGGCAGTAACCTTTCCGTCCTCAACCTTCGCAATCTTAGCGGAGGAGGTTGCCCAGTTAGGCTTAGCGCCCGTTGACTGAGAAACGGTAAGCTGCTTGCTCTCGCCGACCTTTAAGGTCAAAGCTTCAGCGTTAAGCACGGGGTCAAATACCTTAACCTCACACTTAAGAGTTACGCCGTTGCGCTTAGCGGTTACGGTAGTCTCGCCGAACGCCTTAGCCGTTACAACGCCGTTCGAGTTAACCTCGGCAATTTCGGGGTTGAGGCTCTTCCACTCAATCGTACCCGTACCGCCGGTAATCTTAAGAGTTTTTGACTTACCCTTAAGGATATTCAGCGAGGTCTTTGAGATAACGGGGTTATCAACCTCAATCTTACATTTAAGAACAGTCTTGCCTACAGTAGCGGTTACGTAAGTTGTACCTTCCTTCTGACCGGTAACAACGCCCTTCTTACTGATTTTAGCAATATTCTTATCCTGGCTCGCGAACGATACCGAACCGGACGCGTCCTTGAGCTCAAGCTCGCATGTATTCTTAAGGTAAACCTTCTGAGACGTCTTAGTGAGATACGGCTTTATCGTATAAACCGTGCCCATAAAGGAGCCGTTCTTATACTTACAGTCGTTAAGCTGTACCCAGCCGGACTTTGACTTATAGGAAGTCTTACCCCAGGTAAGAGTATCGGAATACTTAACCTCGGAAACCTTAAGCATAGTAAGCTTCGGAATAGTTACGAGGTTCTTGCTTCCCTTATAAGCGTCCTTAAGGTAGATATTCTTTCTGGTCTTGAAGTTCTCGTAGGTCTTAGGATATTTATAAATCTTAATCTTCGAGGTATACTTCTGACCGTACATTGTCGCGGTAATAGTAACCGTACCCTTGGCTAAGCTCTTAACCTTACCCGTTGAGGAAACTGTCGCGATTTTCTTATCGGAGCTTGTCCATTTAACCGTTCCGTTTCCGCCGAGCAGCTTAAGCGATACGCTGTCGCCGATACAGGAAATTGCCTCTTCCTTATTGATATGAGGCTTACCTACGGTAATTTTACAGCTTGCGCTGCCGGTGTTGGTCTTACAGGTGATTGTAGCAACACCCTCGTCAACAGCGGTAACCTTACCCTTCTTAGAAACCTTGGCTATCTTCTTATCGGAGGATGAATAAGTCGCGCCGAGACCGTTGGTTACGGTAAGCTTCTTACTGTCTCCGACATAAATCGTCGCTTTTTCGGGACTTACCTTAGGCGGAAGCTGATAATACTTATCACCGATTCTTCCGTTTACGTAGTCGCAATAGTTAAGCGCGCACCAGCCGGTGTTATTCTTATATGCTGTTTTTCCCCAGAGATAACCTCCGGATAACTTAAACTCGGAAACCTCGAGAGTTTCTCCGTAGCCGATTGACGCAAGCTTTGAGGAGCTTGTAGTCGCGCTCTTTCTTAAAAGAAGCGAGTCAACGTTAACCTGCCATACCTCATATGTATCGGGCTCGCCCTCGGAGCTGTCTACCTCCTGACCGTAGTCGGGATTACCGTAGCCGATAACGTACTTGTTATCAAGCGAACGGGCAGCATTAGTCGTGTAATGAGTTACGCTTTCGTTTGTGGCGTTACCCTCGATTACATCGAGATAATTTCCGTTTAAGCCGACAAGAATACCTGTATGGGTAGAAACCGCGGAGCTTCCGCCGTCGCGGTAGAAAACTACGTCTCCCTTTTTAGGAGTATAGCTTCCGCCGTAGTACTTACTGTTATGCCATCTTCCGATAGACTTAAACCACGCAACCTGAGTACTGCAGGAAGCGTACTTCTTAATAGCGCTCTGAGGCACCTTAGCCTGGTTGGCGCACCAACTTACAAACATAGCGCACCAAGGCTGATTTACAAGGCTGGGACTGTACCAGTAACCGTATTTTGTACCGGCGCCGTTCTCCCTGTATCCAACCTGAGTTCTGGCTACGCCGATAATATCGTTGGCGTAGTTTCCGGTATTCTTGTATGTGTTCGGATATCCTGTCGGATAAGAAGCCGCATCGGCCTCACTACCTACAATCTGCAGTCCTGCGAACGCGGTAAAAATCAGCGTTACAACTAGTATGTAGGCAGCTGTTTTTTTCATTACTTTGTTCATAAACTTTTCCTCTAAATCACAAAAATAAGTTCATCTTATTTTCTTTTTTAATGTTATTTCCCGGATTTTTCCTATATTTTTTCTTAACATTCTGCTTCCTATTACGTCGGCAAAGACATAATTTGAGACTTATTTTTCTATATTGTAACACATTTTTTACCCTCGGTCAACAAAAAATTATTCTTTCGGGGAATTTTTGTAAAACTGTACAAAAAAAGTGCGGATAGCGAAAAGCTATCCGCACCTTGTATAATTCAGGTAAATATATTGTATTATTTATAACCTTAAAGGTTACGTGATATTATTTTACCTTAATCTTGATCTTGCCGGCTACGCCGTTCTGAGCGTATGCGTATACGTAGCATGTGCCCTTCTTCTTAGCCTTGATCTTACCCTTTGAAGTTACTGTAGCAACCTTGGTGTTGGAGGACTCGAACTTAATAGCTCTGTGCTTCTTAACTGTGCCCTTAGCCTGCTTCGTCTTGGATACTACCTTAGCCTTGAAGGTCTTGCCCTTCTTGAGAGTCTTTGAAGACTTGTTGAGCTTGATGGACTTATAGTTAGTAACCTTGCCGCCCTTAGTAGCAACGTGAACTACCTTGGAAGCGGAGATAACCTTATTCTTAGAGTTAACTGCGAGTACAACGTACTTGTAGTAAGTGCCCTTCTTTAAGCCCTTCTGAGTGAAGCTTGCGCCTGTTGTTGTCTTGAGAGTCTTGAAGGAGTTGCCCTTACCGCACTTGTTGCCCATTACAACATACTTCTTAGCGCCGCTTACCTTAGACCATGTAAGCTTGTTGGAGTTCTTAGTTGACTTAGCAACCTTAGCCTTGAGCTGTGAGTACTTGCTTCCCTTAGGATCGCTGTCGTTCTTAGCCTTTGAGATAGCGTTTACAGCAGAATCTAAATCGGGGTTCTTGCTGAAGTCTACCTTAGAAGGAGCGATTGTCGGAGCAGCTGTGGGAGCCTCTGTGGGAGCAACTGTTGTCTCGGGAACTGTTGCGGGAGCTGTTGTAGCCTCTGTGGGAGCTGCTGTTGTCTCGGGAACTGTTGTCTCGGGAACTGTTGTCTCCTCGGGAGCTGTTGTCTCTTCGGGAGCTGTTGTCTCCTCAGGAACTGTTGTCTCCTCGGGAGCAGCTGTTGTTGTCTCGGGCTCGGTTACGGGCTCGGGATTGATTGAACCGTCAGCGTTAACGATCTTGTTGTTATAGTCGCTTAACTTAACACCCTCAAACTTAGCGGCAGTATTCCACTCGTCGCCCTCGTATACGTTGTATGCTAATGACTTAACATCGTCTACGGCACCCTTCGGAACCTGAACGCTGTAAAGCTTTACGCCGTCCATTGTGATAGGTGTAGCAGCGAATGTATACTCTGTGAATGTATCCCAGGGATCTGTTACGCCGAGCTTATAAGTGCTGTTTGCAGCTTCCTGCTCAGCTGAAGGCAGATAGTAGAATGTATACATCTCGGGAGCTGTTGTCTCCTCGCCTGTTGTGCCTTCGGAAGCAGTTGTTGTTTCCTCAGCGCCTGTTGTATCTTCTGTGGAAGCTGTTGTTCCCTCGGAAGCCTCAGTTGTTTCCTGAGCGCCTGTTGTTTCTTCTGTGGAAGCTGTTGTTTCCTCGGAAGCCTCTGTTGTTTCTTCTGTGGAAGCTGTTGTCTCCTCGGAAGCCTCTGTTGTTTCCTGAGTTTCCTCGGTAGTCTCTACTTCCTTAACCTCGATATAGAAGTATCCGCCGAAGTCAGCCCAATCGCCCTTTTCAGTCTCCTGGAAGTAGATTGTTACGCTGCCTGCGTGGTCAGCGTCAGCAACATACTCGTTGCCCATGCCGTCGGGATACCAAGTTGTAATTT
>CAJOFK010000015.1:0-44334 GCA_905234015.1 uncultured Ruminococcus sp. | reverse complement strand
CCGATTAAGTAGAAACCGTCAGCTATAGCCTGTGTTTCTTCGGTTGTCTCAGTTGAATCAGTAGCCTTTGTTGTTTCTTCTGTAGACTCTGTTGTCTCGGGAGCAGCTGTTGTTTCGGGAATCTCAGTCCATGTGCCAACTTCCCACTTATCCTTATCATCGCCTGAAGCAACCTGCTGTTTGGGATAATAACCGGTTACTGTTCTGTCTAATGTGATATCAACAGTCTGCTTATCTCCGCCGGAGCCGCCGTTGAAGATAACCTTATCGTAATCCTGCGGGATATAAGCGATATACTGGGTCTCGTTCATGCCGTTAAGCTGTGTTTCGGTGAGCTGTACGCCGGGCCAATCGCCGTTTTTAGCGCCTGAGCTGCTGTTCCATGCATAGAGATATACTTTATCCCAGCCCTGGTTGTTAGTGAAGATAATCTTTGTGGGGCCTTCGGGAGCGGCTGTTGTTGTCTCGGGAGCTGCTGTTGTTGTCTCGGTAGCAGCTGTTGTATCTGTTGAACCTGTGTCGGGCTCTACTTCGGAACCGCCTGTGAGGGCAACTCTTGCTGTGAAGCCGTTCTTATTAGCCTCAACTACCTGACCGTTGAAGATGTAGTTTGTACGAGCAGAAATATCAACGATAGGATCACCCTGGGGATCATCGGGATCAGCCTTTGTACCGATACCGTATAAGCCGTCGATATCAAAGTTGATAGTCTGGTCGGCGTCAATTCCATTATTAACCTTGAAATGGAAGGTAAGCACGATTGCCTCGGTTTTGTAATCAGCATAGCTGTACTTTGTTGTAGGCATCCATGCTGCTCCGAAACGTCCGTTATTCGAATCGTAGTTTCCGGATAAGCTCATTGCGGCTTCTGCATACGGTGCGCCAAACTCAACGCTCTTTACGTTTTTTCCGGTTTTTACGGAAATTGCGCTGTTATCATAGTAAAGATAAACTGTACCGTCATACAGATACTGGTTCGCCTGTACATAATATACTACGTCGAACTCGTCACCTGCTTTGTAGTTTTTCGCCACTGAAGGGAATACTCCCTGCTTGCTTGTAACGGTTACTTTATAACCGTCGTCAGCGAAAGCTGTCATTCCGGCAGCAATTGTAAGCATTGACAGTACCATAAGCACTGAAAGTACGATTGCAACCGATTTTTTAAACATTTGCATTTTCTTCTACTCCTTTGCAAAAATTTTCCGTTATAATAAATAAATATTATAATTCATCTACTATTTTATAACTAATTTGTTACAAAATCAATTGTGAAACTTGTATAAATATTAGTGGCGGTTTTTGGTTATATTATCAAGCATTCAGTTAAAAAGGGACGCGGAGAGGTTTTCTCTGCGTCCCTTTTTTACATTTTGTAATTATTTATCACGTTTAAGGCGGATTAAATGAAGCCGATTTTCTTTTTTGCCTTAGCTAAAGTGCGGGATGATATCTTAAGCGCGATTTCATCCGCTTTTCTGTAACAGCTTTCGAGGTATGCTTTATCGGCGATAAGTCTTTCGTACTCGCTCTTAATCGGTCTTAACGCCTCGACAACCGCCTCGCCGACGGCTGTTTTAAAGTCGCCGTAGCCTTTTCCTTCGAAATCCTTCTCAATCTGCTCGTGAGTAAGCCCCGTAACAGCACCGTAGATATCCATAAGGTTGTTGATACCGTCCTTGCCCTCGGCATAACGCACGCAGGCGTCGCTGTCGGTAACGGCGCGCTTGAATTTCTTCATAATAACCTCGGGCGCATCGAGAAGATGAACGCAGCCGTTTACGTTTTCGTCGGATTTACTCATCTTGCGAGTCGGGTCCTGAAGGCTCATTACGCGGGCGCCGGTCTTAGGAATATACGCCTCGGGAACCTTAAATACATTCGGATAAAGTCCGTTGAAGCGGTTAGCGATATCACGCGCGAGCTCGAGGTGCTGCATCTGGTCGGCTCCTACGGGAACGCGGTCAGCCTGATAAAGCAGGATATCCGCCGCCATAAGCGAAGGATAGGTAAAGAGTCCCGCGTTGATATTATCGGCGTGCTTAGCGCTCTTATCCTTAAACTGAGTCATTCTCGAGAGTTCGCCGAACTGAGTATAGCAGTTCAGTATCCAAGCCATTTCCGCGTGAGTATGGACGTGACTCTGAATAAAGAAGAGAGTTTTTTCAACGTCGATTCCGCACGCTAAAATCGAAGCGTAGGCGTCGATAATATTCTTGCGCATTTTAGCGGGTTCCTGACGGACAGTGATTGTATGCAAATCCGCTAAAGCGAAGATACAGTCAAACTCATCCTGCATTTTAACCCAGTTCCTGATTGCGCCGAGGTAATTTCCGAGGGTTATCGTACCGCTGGGCTGAATTAAGCTCAGGGCAATCTGTTTCTTTTCTGTTTCCATATTTTTTCTCCTATACTATTTCCTTGATAAGCGCTCCGAGCGCCCTGATACCCTTTTCGAGCTGTTCGTCGGTCGGGGTTGAGAAATTAATTCTGAAGCCGTTCGTCGTTTCGGTCTCGTCGGTGAGAAACGCGTTTCCGGGAACGACGCACACCTTGCGCTCGATAGCCTGTCTTACATATCCGGGCATATCAACGCCCTCGGGCAGCTTGCACCAGATAAACAGTCCGCCGTCGATTTTATCGTAGGTAATCTCGGGAGCGCAGTATTTATCGAGTAAATCCATAGCGAATTTAGCTTTTTCGCGGTAAATGCTTCTCAGCTTTTCGAGGTGAGCCTCGAAATCGTATTTTGTCAGGAACTCATAGCAGAGCATCTGCGACCAGATGTTGGTATGAACGTCGCTTCCCTGCTTGCAAACGGTGAGCTTCTGGATAACCGGCTTCGGCGCGATAACGTACGCAACGCGGATTCCGGGTGAAATAACCTTGCTGAAGCTTCCGGCGTAGATAACGCGGCCGTCGGTATCGAGGGTTTTTATCGCGGGGATAAAATCTCCGCTGTAGCGTAAATCGCCGTAGGGGTTGTCCTCAAGTATCATAACGTCGTATTTCTGAGCCAGCTCATAAAGCTTCTTTCTCTTTTCAAAGCTCATTGTTACGCCTGAGGGGTTCTGGAAATTCGGGATTGTGTAGATAAATCTCACGTTATCGTTTTCGCTGAGAGCCTTTTCAAGCAACTCCATACTCATACCGTCGCTCTCTACGGGAACTCCGACAAGCTTCGCGTTATAAGCTCTGAATGAATTCAGCGAGCCGATAAAGCTCGGCGCTTCGGTAATAATAACCTCGTGCTCGTTTACGAGAGCCTTAGTCGAAAAGTCCATAATCTGCTGAGCGCCGGTAGTAATGAGGATATCGTCGTCAGCGCTTCCGATATCGTACTTCTCTTTCATATATTTCAGGAGGTACTCCCTTAAGGGAGCGTAGCCCTCGGTAACGCTGTACTGTAAAAGTCCGATAGGATTCTCCTTAAACAGTCTTGCGGAGATTTCCTCAAGCTCCTTTACCGGGAAAGCGTCGGGCGACGGGTTGCCGGCGGAGAGCGAAACCACCGTAGGGTCGGCGGCGTACTTAAAAATCTCCCTTATCGCGCTGGGCTTAAGGTTGTTGGTTCTGTCAGAAAATTTATACTCCATAAATACTCCTCGCTTGCTTAAAAATATGCATAAAAAGATTTTACCACATATTATATTCAGTTTCAAGTGTAATATTTCCGTAATAATCTCTTAAAAATTGACAAATAAAATGAAAAAAACATTGTAATATGCAATTTTTTAGTGTATAATGTATTATATATATGTTAAATATCGGGTTTGGAAGGTCAGGATGACGGTTTTTATTTACCGCAAGGCACAGTAAAAACAATAAATCCGTAAAATCGGAGGAAAAGCTATGGCATATTACGGCGGACGCAACTATAATTCCTACAACAGCGGGAGATTTCATATAAGCAGGCGCTTTCGCAACAGGGCGATAATAATTGCCGGCGCGATTTTAATTTTAGCGCTGATTATCACTCTTATATCATCCGTATTCAGCTGTATCTGTACCGGCTCGGCAAGCACTAATCCGACGGTAGATACCGCAACGCTCGGCAAAAAGAAGCCCGAGAAAAAGGTTGAGAAGCCTAAGGCTGACAACCTCACCTTTAAGGAAGCGGATATTAAGGACGAGGACAGCGAAAGCACCGGCACCTTTGACGGCGAGTATTATATCTGGAACACGAAGGTATTTGAATCGTTCAAGGGCGTTAAATCCAACGCGAAATCTTACGCAAAGCTCATAAACGGCGCTAAGGATACGCTCGGACTTAAAACCAACGTATACTCAATTATTATGCCTACTCATATCGAGATGGGCCTTCCCGGCAGGCTCAGAAACACCGAGGAGGGTATCAAGACCAACTCCGAGGCGGACTATATCAAGAACGCATACTCGAATTATTCTAAAAAGGTTAAGTATATAAACTGCTACAATCAGCTCTCCGAGCACTGCAACGAATATATTTACTTTGATTCCGACCATAATCCCACCGCTCTCGGCGGATACTATGTATATAAGGCTTTCACCGAGGCAACTAAGAAGAAGGCGGTAACTCTCGGCGAGTGCAAGGAATCGACCGTTGAGAACTTCTACGGCTGGTATAATAACGTCACCGATTCGGAGCTTGCGGTAGATACGGTTCATTACTGGGATTTCCCCTATAATATGAACAACACCATAACAACTGCCGAGGGCGACACCGATTCAACCTACAGCTGCTACAACAAGGAAGCCGAAACAGGCTCAAACGCGTTCAGCGTATTCCTTTACGGCAACAATCCGCTTGAGGTTATAAAAAGCGAGAATAAAAAGGCTGAAGGAAAAATTGCTATAGTTCACGACAGCACCGGATGTCCCGTTGTCCCCTACTTCACCTACAACTACGAGGAAGTTTACTCGGTTGATTTAAGAAGCTACGAGGGCAGCCTTAAGACTCTGTGTCAGGAAAACGATATCGACAATGTGCTCATTATAAACGATACGGTCGGTTCAATCGACACCGAAAAATTCGATAAGCTGAGCAACATTCTTAAATAAATTCAAAGAAAGTTTACCGAAAGGAGGAGAGGGTATGCTGGCGGAAAAAGTAAGCGTTAATATTTTCGGCAAGCTGAGTAAGCATCTTTACTCGGGCTACTTAAGCCGCGGCGGCGCAGGAAACGGAAAAGCCTACGTTCTCTCCGGAACTGAGGTAAACGAATACTTTAAGGGCATTGTAATCGCAATCGCTAAATTCGGCGACGACGAAAGAGTTATTGTCGCTCCCGAAAACGAGGTTTACTACGAGCCCGATATCCGTACGGAGCTCTCCTACCTTAAAAACATCACGCTCACCTCGATTAAATGCCTTTTTGAGAAAAGCTGCGGCGCGGTAGTTTTTTATAACGGAAAGTCAAATACGAGAATTTTACTCGTAAAGAACAACAACGGCCGTTACTGGAGCTTCCCGAAAGGTCATATTGAAATCGGCGAAACCGAGCAGGAAACCGCCGTGCGCGAGATTAAAGAGGAAACCTCGCTCGAGGTTGAAATCAAGGACGGCTTCAGAGAAGTCAGTGACTACTGTCCGTTCGGAAAAATCCGCAAGCACGTTGTATTTTTCCTCGCTCAGGCGTTTACGGATAACGTAAGAATTCAGGAGGAGGAAATCGCCGAGTATATCTGGGTTGATTTACAGCAGGCGCGAAAGCTCTGCTCCTACGATAACGACTTACGCATAATCAACAAGGCGGAAACCGCTATTAAGATTATGAAATAAACGTACATGCGGAGCTTTCGTATATCCATCGCTCGTGCGCACGCAGGGCGCAACTGAGCGGGAAATATAAAATGTTTTTTACTTTATAAGGAACGCAGTTTCTTATGAAAGAAATGACAAACGGGCTGCCGCTTACGCGACAGCCCTTAACTTATGCTGTTTATTAATTACTGATCCTTCTTCTTTCTTCCGAGCATAATGTTGGTTAAGATACCGAGGATAAGCGCGCAGGCAACCTCTGTGATAGTAACCTGACCGAACTTAAGAACCATACCGCCTACGCCCGCGATAAGAATAACGGAAGCCGTAAAGAGGTTGCGGTTGTCGTCGAGGTCAACCTTCTGAAGCATCTTAAGACCGGATACCGCGATAAAGCCGTAAAGCGCTACGCAAACACCGCCCATTACGCATGAGGGAATTGTTGAAAGGAACGCTACGAAAGGCGCGATAAACGAGATAACCATAGCCTCAATAGCAGTTACGATAATTGTGCTTACGGAAGCGTTCTTTGTGATAGCAACGCAGCCTACGGACTCGCCGTAAGTAGTGTTGGGACATCCGCCGAAGAAAGCGCCTACCATTGAACCTACGCCGTCACCGAGGAGTGTACGGGAAAGACCCGGATCCTCAAGAAGATCGTGCTCAATAATTGAGGAAAGGTTCTTATGGTCAGCGATATGCTCCGCAAATACAACGAAAGCAACCGGAATAAACGCAACTGCGATTGTACCGATATAAGAGGGAGTAAGCGCGCCGAACGAACCGAACGCCTTTAAGAATGTGAAATCGGGAACAGCGATAAAGCTGTTTACGCTGATTTTATCAAATAAAGATGTAAGAGCGCTGTAATCGATAACCTTGATAGCGTCGTTGCCTGTAACGCTTCCGATAATATAGAATACGGACGCTGTCACATAACCCGCGAGGATACCGATAATAAAGGGAATAAGCTTACCCATCTTCTTACCGTAAACGGAGCAGAGCATTGTAACCGCTAAGGTAACAAGTCCGCAAATAATGCTTACATACTGAGTAACGGGAGTAGCCGCACCCTCGAACTTAGCCGCTGTAGCGCCTAAATCACCGATAGCGTTACCCGCGAGAGAAAGTCCGATAATAGCAACCGTGGGGCCGATTACAACAGCGGGCATAATCTTACTAATCCATTTTACGCCTACCACTTTAACGATAATCGCGATTACAACATAAACGAGACCTGCGAGAATCGCACCTAAGATAAGTCCGATATAGCCGAGACCTACCGCAACGCCGCCGCCGAAAGCCGCAGCCATTGAGCCTAAGAACGCGAAGGACGAGCCTAAGAATACGGGGCTTTTAGCTTTTGTAAAAGCAACGTAAACGAGTGTACCTACGCCCGCGCCGAATAAAGCCGCGGAAGTGCTCATACCGTTGCCGACAATCATCGGCACCGCGATAGTAGCCGCCATAATAGCAAGCAGCTGCTGGAAAGCGAAGATGATAAGCTGACCGAATTTCGGCTTATCCTTAACGCCGTAAATCATTTTCATTAGTTTTTCCTCCTTAAATTTACTTGGATAAAATTGCTTTATAAAATTCTACCAAATAGACATTATATATAAAACACGGCGTTATTACAACACTTTTCTCGATTTTTTGAGTTATTTCGGCTTTTTTACCGTCATCAGGTTGACTTTTAGTGCGGATTTTTGTAATATTAAACTATACTTTGAAAGGATGTGTAAGTGAAAATGTCTAAAGTACATATTATGAATCACCCGCTTATCAAGCATAAGATTACGATGCTCAGAATGGATTCTACGGTTACCAACGACTTCAGAAGCTTAGTTGAGGAAATAACTATCCTCATGGGCTATGAGGCTCTCAGCGACTTAAAAATGACGGAAATGGAAATAAAAACTCCTATCGAGGATACTGTTCAGCCCGTTATCGACGGTAAAAAGCTCGCGATTGTTCCGATTCTCCGCGCAGGACTCGGAATGGTTAACGGTATGCTGGAGCTTGTTCCTTTAGCTAAGGTCGGCCATATCGGAATGTACCGCGACGAGGAAACTCATCTTCCTCACGCATATTACTGCAAGCTTCCTCCGCTTATTGAAAGAAGACTTATCGTAGTAGTTGACCCGATGCTCGCGACAGGCGGCTCGCTTATTGACGCCGTTAACAAGATTAAGGAGCTCGGCGGCAAGGATATTAAATGTATGTGCATTATCGCGGCTCCCGAGGGAGTTGAGGCATTCACTAAGGCTCATCCCGACGTTGAACTTTATATCGGCTGTATGGACCGCTGCCTTAACGAAAACGCTTACATCTGCCCCGGTCTCGGCGACGCAGGCGACAGAATTTTCGGAACCAAGTAAGCCCCGCAAGCAGCCTGAGCCAATCAGGAAAACTTCATCAAAGGCGGATTTATGTTAGCAAATTAATAATTTTGAAACGGCTGATTCGTCAGCCGTTTTTTCTTTATCAGAAATAACTGTTCCAGTTTTGTAACATTTAGCAAAATTATCAAAATAATTCTTTTATGTAATTGAATTTTAGCTAAAATTATTTATAATTTTAATTGAGTTTTCAATCGGCTGTGAAACTGATTGACGCTAAAAATTTTATAAGGGGGTAATTTCTCTTGGAAAAACTGTTCAAACTTAAAGAACACGGTACGAACATAAGAACAGAGATAATCGCCGGTATCACAACATTCCTTACCATGGCGTATATCATCTTTCTTAACCCGCAGGTTATCAGTAAGAGCAATCCGGCGCTCGCCGGCGTATCCGGAGCGATGGAACACTCAGCGGTGTTCACTGCCACATGTATAGCAGCAGCCTTAGGCACATGGCTTATCGGCTGGCTTTCAAACTATCCTTTGGCTCAGGCTCCCGGACTCGGCCTTAACGCGGTATTCACTTACACTCTGTGCTTAGGCTTCGGCCTTTCTGCTGCTGCCGCTTTAGGCGCTGTATTTATCGCGGGTGTATTCTTCATTATTCTTACGGTTACAGGCGCGAGAGCCGCTATCGTAAATGCTATTCCGTTAAGCCTTAAAAAGGCGATTACAGCCGGTATCGGTTTATTTATCGCTATCATCGGCTTCGTAAACGCAGGTATCGTTGTTGATAAAACAACAGGCGGCGCTACAACCGTTGACCTCGGCAACTTTGCCGACCCCAAGGTTCTTCTTGCTATCGTGGGTATTCTTATCATCACTGTTTTAATTGTTCGTGATGTTAAGGCAGGTATCTTCATCGGTATGATTGTTACTGCTGTTATAGGAAACATTATGCAGTTTGTTTTCGGTATGGATATGGGCATTTCACTTCCGAAAAGCTGGGTTCCCCACCTTGACTTCTCGATGTTCGGTAAGTGCTTTACAGGTATGGGCGAGCTTTTCTCGGCTCCTATCGCTTCGCTTTTAGCTGTTCTTATCACTCTCGTACTCGTTGATATGTTTGATACAATCGGAACACTCATCGGCGCGGCTGATAAGGCAGGTTATCTTGACGAAGACGGAAACCTTCCGAAAATCGAAAGAGCTATGCTCGCAGACGCTGTCGCAACTTCCGCAGGCGCTGTATTCGGTACATCCACAGTTACAACATACGTTGAGTCAACCTCCGGTATCGCAGCAGGCGGCCGCACAGGCTTAACCTCAACAGTAACAGGTATCTGCTTCGCTTTAGCGCTGTTCATTTCACCTGTTGTAGGATTTGTTCCCACATCCGCAACCGCTCCCGTACTTATCATCGTTGGTATTCTTATGGCTGCTTCGCTTAAGGATATTGACTGGACAAACCTTGAGCTTGCGATTCCGGCATTCTTCACCGTAGTAGGTATGCCGTTCTTCTATTCAATCACCGACGGTATCGCTTTCGGCTTCATTTCCTATATCGTTGTTATGCTCGCTAAGGGCAAGGCTAAGAAGGTTCATCCGCTTATGTATGTAGTTGTTGCCTTATTCATCCTTATGTATGTAATCACCGCTCTTCAGAGCCTGAAGATTCTTTAATTAAACCTTCAATTTAAATAGTTAAGGTCGGAAGATTAATTTCTTCCGACCTTCTTTTTATATTATATTAATATATTTAGTATATTCCCTGAACCGTAACGTCGCCCGAATTAACCGTGGCGATTGTACCGTTAGAGAGCATAACGTCGAGCTCGCCCGAGTTATTAACAGATACCGCCATACCGCTTATATTTCTCTTTCCGCGGCTGAAGGTTACCTGACGTCCGATTGTGGCGCACAGCTTCTGATAATCCGCCGCCGCCTGACCGCCTAAGCTGTAGTGATTTAATACGAGCTCCTGCTCAAGATAGTTTAAAATAATCGCGACAAACTTATTCTGGTCAATATGACGTCCCGTTTCAAGCATAATCGAAGTCGCCTTATGCGAAATATCGTCCGGAAAAACGCTTTGCTTAACATTAATACCGATTCCGGTTACCGTATACTTAACCCTGTCGGCTTCAGCCGCCATCTCGGTTAAAATGCCGACGAGCTTCTTCTTACCGACTATAATATCGTTAGGCCATTTTATACGGCTGTCAAGCATACAGAAGTCGTTAATAGCGCGGCACATAGCAAGCCCGGACAGCGGAGTAATTGAGCTTATCTCGCCCGGAGCAAGCTCGGGACGCAGCAGCAGGGAAAGCGCGATTCCGTTATCCTTGGTGCTTACCCATTCTCTGCCGAGTCTGCCCTTGCCTGCGGTCTGCTCACGCGCAAGCACGACTATACCCGCTTCGGCTCCGTCCTCGGCGAGCTTCTTAAGATAGTCGTTGGTAGAATCGACGGTGTCGAGCACCTTAAGATTCCGTCCTATGAATTTTGTATTAAGATAACACTTTACCGCCTCTTCGCACAGCACGGCGGGAAATTTTTCGAGCAGGTAGCCCTTACGGGTTACCGACCTTATTTTAAAGCCCTT
Organism: uncultured Ruminococcus sp.; assembly: GCA_905234015.1. Classification (GTDB taxonomy): domain Bacteria; phylum Bacillota; class Clostridia; order Oscillospirales; family Acutalibacteraceae; genus Ruminococcoides. The sequence continues at coordinate 33,645 of CAJOFK010000015.1, read as the reverse complement.
TTCCTTTAAGGACTTTACCGCCTTGTTTATCGCCTGGCGCGATACGCCTAAGCTGTCGGACATCTGCTGTCCCGAGACGTAATCCTGAGCGTTATACAATAATTTAATAATTTTTCCCTGCATATTTTTATTCTCCACGTCAGACGAAGACGTTCCTTTCTGATAATTGATATCCCCCGGACGTTTTACCTCTTATTTTAATGCCTTTGACTTTCTTACGGCGTTTACAACCTGCACTACCACGGGAACGAGGATGATATTTACTCCGAGCTCTACGAGGAAGTTAATTCCCGCAAGACCGGTAACCGCGTAATAAATTACGTCGCTTCCGCCTGCCCAGCTTTCAAGTAAGGGCTTAAAGAGGAACATCATTCCGAGAATAAATACACCCGTATTTACTACCGGAGAAACTACAGCCGCCAAAGCCGCGCCCGCTATTCCGTTCTTTTTCGCCACGGCGTTATAAACCACGCCCGATAAAAATCCGGCTAAGGTACCCTTAAGCATACAAACTACTACGCATAAAAACGGGTTAGCGTTCCACACCATAGCTCCGCCGACGTCCACGCCGAAAACGCACATCAGTATTACTACCACGCTGAACACAGCGCCTAAGTACGCTCCTGCGCCTGAGCCGAAAAGCGCCGCGCCGATAACAATCGGGATAAGCGCAAGTGTGATTGCGAACGGTTTTACCGGAAAGTAGGTTGTAACAACCTGAAGCGTTACGATAATCGCTGTTAAAATAGCCAGCCCTACCATACGGTAAATCTTGTTTGTGTTTGACATAATAAAAACCTCCTGCTGTCACCTCCCGTCAAAAAGGAGTGCAACGCAATATTTATAACTCGCACTGCGTATACAATTCGCAATTTGCAATTCGTAATTCGTAATGCGTAATTACCTTTTATTATTTCTTATTCTTTTTAAAAATTATTCTTAACCCCTCTAAAACAAGGTCGTCGTTTATTATAATATCGTGCTTACAGCGGTCAACAACAAGCGGAGCTAAGCCTCCCGTAGCAACAACCGAGGCGTTCACGCCCGCTTCCTCGTTATAGCGGTCAATCATTCCGTCGAGCATAGAGGCATTTCCGAGGATAATTCCGCTTCTTATGCAGTCCTCGGTATTTGTATTAATAGCCTTTTTAGGCGGTTTAAGGTCAATGCTCGGTAGCAGAGCGCCGTTCTCGGTAAGAGCGTCGAGCGAAATCCCGATACCCGGGCAAATCGCGCCGCCGCAGTAGCTCTGATTTTCATTCATATACAGTATAGTAGTAGCGGTACCGAGGCCGATAATAACCGCGGGACAGGAATAAAGCTCCTTAACGGCTACGCACATCGCGACAATATCCGAGCCGAGAGACGCGGGATTATCAATGCGCAAATCGAGCCCCGACTTTACGCCCGGTCCGAGTAAAACAGAGTCCTTTCCCGTTACCTTTTTAATAGCCTTAACTAAAGCCTCGTTAACTCCGGGGACTACGCTTGAGATAATCGAGCCCTCTATTTCCTTCGTATCTATCTTATTTAAATAGAAAATAGTATAAAGCTCAGCCGCGAGCTCATCGTCGGTTTTCTTATCATCGGTGGAAAACCTCAGCTTTACGAGCTGTTTATCATTTTCGTAAAGAGCGAATTTAATATTCGTATTTCCGACGTCGGTACAAAGTATCATTTCACTACCTCAAAACCAGAATTCAAAAATTTACCACGTTAGCCTGACGGGTTCACGAGGATTTTAACAAAGAGCGGGCGAAAATATGCCCGGCAAAACCACGGTTCGGATTATTACTGTCAGGCTATAGTATAATACATAAATCGAAAAGTTTCAACAGTAAAATAATATTTTTTCTTTTAGTGAACAATATCTAAAGATATATATGTTAATATGAATTTGTATGCAAAGATACACTTTTGGTAAAAAGGAGTAATAACGATGGTTGATAACGCACAGTTAAAGGTTCTTGCCGCTAAGGCGAGATTAGGCGCAATCATAGGTACTTATCACGCTAAATCGGGACATCCCGGCGGCTCTCTCTCCGCGGCGGATATGTTTACCTATCTCTATTTTAACGAAATGAACGTTGACCCCGGTAATCCTCAGATGGCTGACAGAGACCGTTTCGTGCTCTCTAAGGGACACTGCTGCCCCAGCCTCTACGCCGTGCTGGCGCTTAAGGGATTTTTCGACTGGAAAGAGCTTGAGGTTCTCCGTCATGTAGGCGCAATGCTTCAGGGACATCCCGATATGAAGAGCACTCCGGGTATTGATATGAGCTCCGGCTCACTCGGTCAGGGCGTTTCCGCCGCCTGCGGAATGGCGCTCGCCGCTAAGCTTGATAAAAAAGATTACCGCGTATATACAGTTCTCGGCGACGGCGAATGTGAGGAAGGCGAGGTTTGGGAAGCGGCTATGTTCGCGGCTCACAACAAGCTCGACAATATCGTATTTATCGTTGACTGCAACGGCCTTCAGATTGACGGCCCCGTAGCAGAGGTTTGCGGTATTGAGCCTCTTGATAAGAAGTTCGAGGCGTTCGGCTTTGACGTAGCTAAGATTGACGGCCACAGCTTCGACGAAATCGCCGATGCTTTAAGCAAGGCTAAAAACACTAAGGGCAAACCCTTTGCAATTCTTATGAACACCGTTAAGGGTAAGGGCGTCAGCTTTATGGAGAATGAAGTAGGCTGGCACGGAAAAGCCTGTAACGACGAGGAGTTCAAGCTCGCGACTAAAGAGCTTGAGGACGAAATCGCGAGATTGGAGGCTGAATTATAATGGCAGAGATTGTATGCAAGGCAACTCGCGAAAGCTTCGGTATGGCGCTTTGCGAAATGGCTAAAACCAATAACGACATTGTTGTACTCGACGCCGATTTAGCGGCGGCTACTAAAACCTCAATCTTCGGAAAAGAGTTCCCCGAGAGATTTTTCGACTGCGGTATCGCCGAGGCGAATATGATAGGAACAGCGGCAGGCTTAGCAGCGGCGGGTAAAATCCCGGTTGCCGCTTCGTTCGCGATGTTCTCAACCGGACGAGCTTATGAGCAGATAAGAAACTCGGTAGCTTACCCCGGACTCAACGTTAAAATCGCAGGCTCTCACGCCGGAATTTCAACCGGCGAGGACGGCGCGACTCACCAGTGCCTCGAGGATATTGCTCTTATGCGCACACTCCCGGGAATGCTCGTGTTAAATCCCGCCGACCATTTCGAGATGATGGAAGCAACTAAGGCGGCGCTTAAGCACGTCGGCCCCGTATATATCCGTTTAGGCCGTCTTGCTATTGACAGCTTTAACGACCCCGAGACTTATAAATTCGAGCTCGGCAAGGGAATCACGCTTCACGAGGGTAATGACGTTGCGGTTATCGCGAGCGGACTTGTTGTAAACGAAGCGAGAAAGGCTGTGCTTGCGCTCGAGAGCGAGGGCATTAACGCGCGCCTTATCAATATTCATACTATTAAACCTATCGACCGTGAAATCATTATTAAGGCGGCTAAGGAATGCGGCCGGATTATTACGGTTGAGGAGCATAACGTAATCGGAGGACTTGCCGACGCGGTATGCGAGGTTACAAGCAGCGAATGTCCCGTTAAGGTTACACGCGTAGGCGTTCAGGACCGCTTCGGTTACAGCGGCCCCGCGTGGGAGCTTCTCGAAATCTTCGGATTAACTCAGACCAACATCGGCAAGGTTATAAGAGAAGTAGTAAATAGTAAATAAGATAGTAAAACAAGCCGGAAACTCCGGCTTGTTTTTTTATGACAAGAAACGTCCGCGTTTTAACCATAAACGCTGAACCTATCCTCCCTATCCAAAATTTCATAGGAAATTTAGCGTTCGGGGGATATCACATTTAAGAAAGGAACGACCGCGTTTGACTAAGATAAATAAAAAACTTGACATTTGGATATAATATGTTATAATAAACTCAGAGATTAGATTGCGTACAATTTAATCATCTGCAATTTATTAAAAGAAAGGAAGTTTACTATGGTAAAAGATATTAAAACTAATGAATTCACAGAAAAGGTAATAAATAACGATAAACCCGTACTCGTTGATTTCTGGGCGTCATGGTGCGGTCCGTGCAGAATGCTCTCCCCTGCCGTTGACAGCGTAAGCGAGCAGGTTGCTGGCGCCGACTTCTTCAAGGTTAATGTTGACGAGGAACCCGAGCTTGCGAGAGAGTTCGGCATTATGAGTATTCCGACACTAATCGTTTTCAAGAACGGCGAGATTGTTAATCAGAGCGTCGGCGTTATCCCCGAGGCGGATATCAAAGCTCTCGTTGAAAACGCGTGATGCCGGACTTAATTATAATCGGAAGCGGCCCCGCAGGGCTTTCCGCCGCGGTTTACGCGAGCAACGCTATGCTCGATTTTAAGGTTATCGAAAAATTTTCGATGTCGGGCGGTCAGATGCTCAACACCTACGATATCAACAACTATCTCGGGTTCGAGGAAGTTGACGGCTTTACGCTCGGCCAGACCTTCCGCAAGCACGCGGAAAGCAAAGGCGCTCAGTTCGTAAACGATGAAATCGTTAAAATCCTAAAAACCGGCGGCGGTTGGCGCGTGCGCGGCAACAAATCCGAATACGACACAAAAACAATAATTTACGCGGCGGGCGCGAACCCGAAAAAACTCGGCGTTAAGGGCGAGCTTGAGCTTGCCGGCCGCGGGGTAAGCTACTGCGCAACCTGTGACGGAAACTTTTTCCGCGATAAAATCACCGCGGTAGTCGGCGGCGGAGACGTTGCTCTCGAGGACGCGCTCTACCTTGCGAATATCAGCTCTGAGGTTTACCTTATTCACAGGCGCAACGAGCTCAGAGGCGCTAAGTATTTACAGGATAAGGTAAAAAACAACGGGAAAATAAAGCTCGTTTTAAGCGATGAGGTTGAGGAGATTATCGGCAAAAACTCGGTTGAGGCGCTTAAGCTGAAAAGCGGCGGCGAGCTTAAGGTTGACGGAGTATTTATCGCGGTCGGGCTTGAGCCGAACTCAAAGCTTCTCGACGGTATCGCAGATATGGAAAACGGCTTTATCAAAGCCGGCGAGAGCACAGTTACCTCGGCGGAGGGGATTTTCGCCGCAGGCGACGTCCGCACAAAACGACTGCGCCAGATAAGCACCGCCGTATCCGACGGTGCAAACGCCGTTCACAGCGTTGAGGAATATTTGAATAAAACATAAAAGTACAACAGGCTCCCGGAAGGAAGCCTGTTATCTATTTATATCGGTATAAGTATTTTCTCAGGTCTACCGTGAGGTTAATTACCTCTACCCCCTCTTTTCTGAGCATATCTTGCTGGAGGAGCGGTCCGCCGAAGCCGAAATTCTTCGCCATATGACCGCTTGAGTTTACAACTCTGTGGCAGGGAACAATTCCCTCATAGGGATTTTTATGGAGGGCGTTGCCTACCGCTCGCGCCAATCCCTTATTTCCGAGCGCGCGTGCAATCTCGCCGTAGGTTGTAACTCTCCCCTACGGAATTTCTTCGGTGAGCTTATAAACCTTTAACTCAAAATCCGTCATTTTAAAACTGCGGTTGAGTACGGCGGAAGGGTTAAGGTTTTTCCGTTGAGCTCAACCTTAGCGTCGTCCTTCGTTTTCTTAGCGTATAAGTCCCCGCGCAGAGTAAGCTCGCTTTTAAGCTCAACAGTTTTTGTTTTACTGCTGTTGAGGTTGTGGAAAATATAAACCTTTTTACCCTTGTATTCGGTGCAGTAGGCAACTGTTTCGTTGTCCTTAACCTTATACTCGTAGATATTACCGCGCGCGATCTCGGGGTTCTGATTTTTAATCTTTATAACGCGCTTATAGTAGTTGAGCAGGGAGTCGGTTTTCTTCTCCTGCTGCTTAACGCCGCCGTAGGGCGCCTGACCGGAATCGGCGCTCGTTTTACCGTTCACGATAATATCCGGTAAGTTATTCTTATCCCAAATCATCGGCTCGCGCTTATACTCGTCGCCGACAGCCGCCGCGTTCTGAGTAAGTCCGATTTCCTCGCCGTAGTAGATAAACGGACTTCCGGGCATAAGCAGATAAAGCGCCGCGGCAAGCTTAGTGCCGTTTAAGCCGGTGGTTTTGAGGTAATTCGCGCTGCGTTTCTGGTCGTGGTTCGAGAGGAAGTAAGCGTTTATGCGGTTCGGGTTTTCCTTTTTACTCTTATCCTCGAACTTTTTAACCGCGGAAACAAGACCTGCAGCGTTGCTGATTCTCACAGCGTTTACGAACGCACCCGTAGAATCGGCAAAGCCGAACGCGAAGAAGCTGTCCGCTCCCGACTTATACATATCGCAGATTTCGGAATTGCCCGTCCAGTTTTCGCCGACCATATATACGTCGGGTTTTATCTTTTTGCTTTCGCTGTAGAACCATTTTAAGAACTCGGCGCCGTCAGTGGTTTTTGAGGTATAATACTTCGTCGCGTCAAGGCGGAAGCCGTCGACGCTGTGGTCTTTAAGCCAGAAGGCGGAGATTTTCTTAAAATAATCACGGGTACAGTCCGCGCTGAGATTCCATTCGGGCATATACGGCGAAAAGTTTGACTCATAATAATAGCCGTCGCCTATTGAGGTATAACCGTCGCCCGGCAGGCTGTCGGAGCGAACGATTTCAAAATACTCAGCGTCGTGAGATAAATCGCCCTTTAAAACCTGCTCGCAAGCGCTCTCAAAAAGCGGATTGAACTTAGAGCAGTGGTTTAAAACGAGGTCGATAATAATATTGATTCCGCGTTTATGGCACTCGCTGACGAGCTTATCAAAGTCCTTCATAGTGCCGAAGCTCTCGTCAATCGCAAAATAATCCTTAACGTCGTACTTGTGGTACGAGTGCGAGGGCATAATCGGAGTCAGCCATATTCCGTCAATGCCGAGGTCGGAGTCGGTTTTCGGGTTGCCGTCGTTAAGGTAATCGAGCTTATCGATAATACCCTTTAAATCGCCGACGCCGTCGCCGTCGCTGTCGTTAAACGAGCCGACGAATATTTCGTAGAAATTACGGTACTTATCGGTCGATTTAGTTACCTTAATACCGGAGGTAGGGTCTTTATATTCAGGCTTGCAGGCGCAAAGCACCGAAGCCGTTATAATCAAAGTTAAAATAATTGCAACAAATTTTTTCATAGCTTATCCTTATTGGTAATTAGAAAGAAAAGGGCGGCAGAAGCCGCCCTTAAAACTTTTGTTAGAAAGGGATTAACCCTTAACGCCGCCGGCTGTAACGCCTTCAACGTAATAATTCTGCATCTTGAGGAACAGGAGTGTAACCGGAACCGCAACGAGAACCGAACCTGACAGGAAGCGTTTAAACCACTTATCAAGATGGTCGTTGTCGAGCATTTTCTGAAGTCCGATAGCAACCGTATAGTTATCGATTTTATCACCCATAATAATCTTCGCAAGGATAAAGTCCGTCCAAGGTCCGATAAAGGCGGTAAGTACGGTATATACAACGATAGGCTTAGACATCGGAAGAATAATCTTCCAGAAAATCTGGTTTTTATTCGCGCCGTCGATTGTCGCGGCTTCGTCGAGCGCTCTCGGGATCGTATCGAAGAAGCCCTTCGAAATCTGGAAGCCCAAGCCCGCTCCGGCTGAATAGCAAATAACGAGAGCAACGAGAGTCTGAGTAAGTCCCATAGCCTTTAAGAGGTAGTAAATAGCGATCATTGTCATAAATCCGGGGAACATTCCGAGGATCATACCGATGTTGATGAACTTTTTACGGCTCTTAAATCTGAGACGGGAGAACGCATACGCAACCATAAGTACGCTGATTGTAGAAATTACGCAGCTGAAGCACGCAACTACAAATGTGTTCAGATACCATCTCGGAAAGTTAAGACTTTCGGTCTCGGTGAAAAGTCTTACATAGTTCTGGAAACCATAGGTTTCGGGGAGGAGCGTCTGAGGAACAGCTCCGGGATCCGCACTGAATGACTGGATTACGAGGTACGCAAGAGGCGATACCCAGATAATACCTAAAACAGCAAGGATAATATAGATAACAGTATTTGCGAGAGTACGTCTGAATTTATAACTTTTTATCATGAGAACGCCTCCTCGTCTTTTGCGGACTTAGTCAGGTTGAATGTAATCAGTGACAAGGTCGCGCAAACAATAAATACAAGAATACCTATTGCGGCAGCGAGGTTATAGTCATGCGTCTGTCCCATCGTCAGCTTAAACAGCCACGTTACAAGGATATCCGTATGACCGGCGTTGTAGAATTCCTCGGTCGTTGGTCCTCCGTTCGTAAGCAGGTAAATAACATTAAAGTTATTGATGTTACCGATAAAGCTTGTGATAAGATACGGAGTAGTAACGAAGAGCATATACGGAAGAGTAATCTTCATAAAGCTCTTAACCGGGCCCGCGCCGTCAATAGTAGCCGATTCATAAAGGTCAGCCGGGATATTCATAAGAATACCGGAGGTGATAAGGATTGTATACGGAATACCAATCCAGATATTTACAATGATAACCGTTATCTTAGCCGACAGCGGCGAATTCAGGAACTTGTAACCGATGTTCTGACCTGTGATAAGGCTTAAGAACTGGTTGATAGCACCGTTCTCCTGGAGCATCTGGCTCATAAGGAGGAGGGATACGAACTGAGGTACAGCGATAACTACTACGAAGAGAGTTCTCCATAAAGCCTTAAGCTTGATACCCTTTTTATTGATCATAAGAGCAACGATCATACCTGCGATATAGTTCGAGAATGTCGCGAAGATCGCCCAGATTATAGTCCACTGAGCAAGATTTACAAAGGTCTTAGCCTTTGTGGCGCCGTTAGTAATTGATACCAAGTCGCCGAAGTTCTGAAGTCCAACCCATGTAAAGAGGTTTCCGGGGGGCTGGTGCGCGTTATCATAGTTGGTAAACGCGATAAGAATCATAAATACGAGCGGCAGGATTGTAAAACATCCTATAAGGATACAGGGGATACTCATAAGAGTAATGTGGAATTTCTCATCGAGGAACTGATACATCTCGTCCTTGAAGCCGAGAATCTTTCTTCCCTCTTTCTTATCCTCATAAACTTTATAGGCGCTCTTAGTATTCGCGATATAAATAGCGAAGAAAATAACCGTTACAACGATTACAAGTACGCCGTAAAGAAGGATAAGCATTGAGTTATCTCCGTATACCTTCTCGTAAGTAAATCCGTCGGCGGAAAGCTGCTCGGTTGTTTCTACGGTACCGAGAGTTCCGAATTTCGAAATATAGTTGATACCGAAGAATAACATAAAGCATATGTACGCCGCTTCAGAGATAAGGAACAGAAGTCCCTTTATAATCTGGCCTCTAACCATGTTAGAAACGCCAAAGATGAGATAGGACAGCTTAACGAAAACGTCGCCCTTAACAAATCTTTTTCCGTAGTTAGCGAAGCCTTTGCCTATTCCTACGAAAAAGCCTACGATAGCCTTGCCCACCGCCTTAAAGAAGCGGGCAAGATTAGAGGGTAGTTTCTTAAAGAAATTAGCAAAGTTATAACCGAACTTCTGGAAAGGATTTAGCTGCATATAATCAATATATCTCATCAAATCACTCTCCCTTTTCATTAAAATTTAAATTATAAAATATTTTTGGTTTAAATAATAATTCTGCGTTATCCTGTTCCCCTCATTTTAAAAATAATTATTTAAACCAAATAATTAATTTTCAAAACTACACGATAACGTCGACCGCTAAAGCGGATACCGGGGCCCGCCCGAAGGCGGGCCGCCGTTTAATTCAGTTTAAAGAGAAGCTAAAATCGTATTACTGATCTAATACGTTAGCGATTGTCTTCTTTAAGAGATCTGTGAAGTCGAACTTCTCGGGATCTGTTGTGTCAGCGCAGAGCTTGTTACCGAGGTTTCCGAACGGATCCCAGATTTTACCGATGTTAACCTGAGCTACGGAATACTTACTCTGCTCAAGAAGTGCGGAAATAGCAACGTCGTTCTTAACAGCATCTGTCTCAACGCAGTTGTTGTTTGTCGGGCTCCAGCCTAACTCTTCGCATCTCTGATTCTGGCACTCCTCGGAAGCGAGGTAGTAAGCGAGTACCTGAGCGGTACGCGGATACTTGGAAGTTCCGTTAACAGCGATTGACTTATAGCCGTACATTGAGTAGATCTGCTTATCCTTACCGTCGATGTTGATTGTCGGAAGCTTGGAAGCGCCGAAGTTCTTGCCTAAAGCTTCTTTGAATGCTGCTGTATCCCAGTTACCGTCGATACCTGCGCCGCAGGTGGACTTTCTTGTCTTAGTGGAAGTAAAGCCTGAAGGAATGTTACTTACAGCTAAGCTCTTGAAAGTACCGTTGTACTTATGCATAAGTGTGGAGAAAGCCTTCATTGAAGCAACAACTTCCTTCTCGCTGTACTTATTGAACTTCTGAGTAACCTGGTCAGACTCTAAGCCTTCGAGTCTGAGTCCGCCTGTGAAGAGGAACATACAGGAATAATAACCGTTACCGGCGTCCATAATGAACTGCTTGCCGGCCTTCTTACAAGCCTCGAGAACCTTCTCGAAAGACTGAGCGTCCTTATCGGAAACTACGGACTTATCGTAAACGAGGAAGTAGCCGTTTCCGGTTTCGGGGATAGCGTAGAGTGTATCCTTCTTAGTCTTCGGGTTCTTCATTGTACAAGCCTCAACTGCGGGAGCGAGGTTTGTTGCTTTGATGTCTGCTGCATACTTGGGAGCTATCTGAGCGATAACGCCGGCATTTACGAGGTTGTTGAGCTGGTCGTTAGCGAAACCGAAAACGTCAGCGCCTGCCTCAGCGTCGGAGAGCATCTGTGTGCCTGCCTCGGCCTCAGTCTGTACAACAACTTCAATCTTAGAAACCTGCTTGGGGTACTTTTTCTTAAAAGCGTCGCACTGCTTTTTAAGAAGCTTAGTGTAGTTATCAGGACCCCATACCTTTAACTTCGCGTTCTTCTCGGAACCGAAGTCGGAGTCAGCTACTACATTTTCAAAACCGGTCTTTGTTGTGTCAATAGACGCACCTGAGCCGCTGCTGCCCGAGCCTGAACTTGTGTTGCCGCCGTCACCGCCGCAAGAAGCGAAAGCAGCTACCATCATCATTGCTGCTAAACAAAGCGCAATAACTTTTTTCATTTGAATTCCTTCTTTCATAAAAATAGTATTTTCAGCACTTTTAACAGTGCCGAGTGGGATTGCGCACAATCGGGGACTACGCAATCTAATCACTATATAAATAATACCACAAATTAACACAAAAATACAACTCCCTTTGTACTTTTTGTCTAAATTATCAAATCAAGCGTGTCGGTTTGTGCATTTTGCCAAACATTTTTTAAATTTTCGTCGTTATGCATAAATCAGCTGTTGATTTTATGTTGAATATGCTTAAGAGGGCTTTGTGCAAAATCACCATTAGTTTTTTCTTTTTATGGACTTTTCCACCAAAACCAAAAATCTGCAAGGCTGAAAACGACGGATTTTTTTGAAAAATTTAAGACCTTTGTGCAATTTAACATAATTTTTTTGAAAACATATTTTTAGTTGTAATTTTGAGCGGATATTGGTATAATCTATATTGAAGATACGGGAGATTTTCCTGAATTATCTGCCGGTATATTTTATGAACGGAGGACCGAAATAATGAAGCTTGAACAACTTTTCAGCACCGTAGATTATAAAGTAGTCAGCGGAAACGCCGAAGCGGAGGTTTCCGATATTGTATACGATTCCCGAAAAATAAAACCGGGTGATTTATTCGTATGCCTTAAGGGTTATAATTCCGACGGCCACGCCTACGCCGCTCAGGCACTTGAGAAGGGCGCGTCGGCTATCCTTATAAGCGACGACCTCGATATTGACACCGAAGACCTCGCCGTTATCAAGGTAAAGGACACCAGAGAAACTCTCGCCTACATAAGCGCGCAGTTTTTCGGTCAGCCCGCAAAGGAGCTTACGACTATTGCGATAACCGGCACCAAGGGCAAGACCACCACGGTTGCCATGATAAAAAGAATACTTGAATGCGCCGGAATCAAGAGCGGTACAATCGGCACCCTCGGTATCATAATCGGCGATAAAACTATCCCGACCAACAACACCACCCCCGAAAGCTACGAAATCCAGAGCGCAATGCGACGAATGGTTGACGAAGGCTGCAAGGCGATGATAATTGAGGCTTCCTCAATCGGCCTTAAGTGGCACCGAGTTGACGCGATTGACTTTGATTACGGTATTTTCACCAACTTCTCGCACGACCATATAGGCGGAGCGGAGCACAAGGATATGGACGAGTACCTCGAGTGCAAGGCTATGCTGTTTAAAAAATGCAGGCTCGGACTTATTAACCGCGACGACGAAAAATGGCAGAAAATCTTAAAGGGAGCAACCTGTGAATATAAAACCTACGGCTTTTCAAAGGATGCCGATTACGTCGCTTCAAACGACAGGCTCCTCTCTACCCCGGGCTTCTTAGGCGCGAGCTTCGAACTCTCGGGCGCAAGAAATATGAAGGTTGAGGTTGCGATTCCCGGACATTTCAGCGTTTACAACGCGCTTTCCGCTATAAGCGTATGCGCGGCGATGGGAATTAAAAACGAGCATATCGCCGAGGGCTTAAAGACAGTAGCCGTAAAGGGCAGGGTTGAAATCGTTCCCGTTCCCGGAAACTATACGCTGCTTATCGACTACGCTCACAACGCGCTTTCGATGGAAAATGTGCTTACAACTCTCCGCCAGTATAAGCCTCACCGTCTTATCACGATGTTCGGCGCAGGCGGAAACCGTCCGAAGGTACGCCGTTTTGAGATGGGCGAAACCAGCGGCAGGCTCTCGGATTTAAGCGTTATAACCGAGGACAACAGCCGTTTTGAGGATGTTATGGATATCATTGAAGATATTAAAGTCGGGCTTGCAAAAACAGACGGAAAGTACGTTGTTGTTCCAAACCGCAAGGACGCCATTAAATACTGTATTGAAAACGCCGAGGACGGCGATATTATTGTTCTCGCAGGCAAGGGCCACGAGGATTATCAGGAAATCAAGGGCGTTAAGTACCATATGGACGAGCGCGAGCTTATCGCTGAGTGTCTTGAGGAATTGAAGCAGTAAAAAGTATTAAACAAAAAATTCGGGCAGACAGAGTTGTAAATCAACCTGTCTGCCCTTTATTCAGCTTATAATTTATCAGCTTCTGAATTTTCTCTTTTTGCCGAAAACAAATTTCTCAACGTAGGCTTCGCAATCGGGAGAGGTCCCGTCCTTCTCAAGGAAGAAGCGCTTGTCGCCCATTCCGTCAACAGTACGTGTAATCTTATACTCCTCGCTGAGCTTATAGGTTACGGGAGCGTATCCCGCCTGATAATTAAACCAGGATATAAGCTTGCCTGTCTTAGCGTTCCAGAAGCTGAAGCGGAAATGCAGGTAATAATACTTTCTCGTAATACTTTTCGTAGTATTAATAGCCTTATAAACCTTCGGTCCGGAATATCCGGTCCGCTCCGCGATACAGTAAACGAGCGGAGCCTTGCCCTTTATGACCTTACGTGCTTTTTTATCGGTATATACCGTATTCGGGTAGTCGTAGTTTATCGCCGTTACATACTCGGTATGCAGGGTACCTGCCTTCTTCGCGTATTTATGGTTATACTTTGTATAATTGCATTTAGCCGGGAACATCATATAGAATATCGGTCCGTTGAAATACTTCGCAATCCTGCGCGCGGAGCCGTAGCTTATCTGCTTTGAGGACGGGAATTTCTTGCCGAGCTTCTTTTCCGCCTTTTTCTTAAGCTTGTCGTAATTTATCTTCTCGACAAAATCCGTCATCCGCTTTGTACCGGCGTTGAAGCCGTTGGAGATAAGATACCACGGAATATCCTTAAACTTCTTTACAACAATCTTTTTTAAGGATTTACATTCGTTATCCGGTGATGAGGATAAATCGTCTACGCGTCCCTTGAACACGATTGATTTAAGCTTTGAGCAGTTCTTAAACGAACTCTCGGAAACGGTATTAACCTTTTTCCTGAATGTAACCTGCTTTAAGCTGCCGCAGTTCTCGATTGCGCCTTCGTAAAGCTTATCAACCTTACCCTTGAAGTCAAGGCTTTCAAAGCTGCCGCCCGAGAACACGCCCGCGTTCATTGTGCCTATATTGCCGTTAAGCTTAACGGTTTTAAGGGCGCCGCAATCAGCAAACGCGCTTTCGTTAAAGGTGCCGACTTTGCCCGAGAACTCAACCGAATTAAGGCTCTTGCATTTTTCAAAAGCGTTCGCGCCGAAGCTGTTTACATTGTACCTGAATTTAAGCTGTTCGAGTTTTTCACACTCGGAAAAAGCTCCCGCGCCGATGAAGTTCACGCTGTCGCCGAACTCTACTGTCTCAAGATTTGAACAGCCGCTGAACGCGTTTCTGTCGATGGAAGTAACCATACCGCCGAACTCTACAGACTTCAGGCTATCACAGCCCGAGAAACTCGACTCGGAAATTGTTCCCACGTCGCCGCCGAAGCTCAGCTCCTCAATCGAGGACGAGAACGACGAGGTCGGAATATCAAAGGTAGATAAGCCGTCCTTAAACTCCATTGTTTTTATACCGCTGCAGCCCTTAAAATTCTTTCCGTTCAGACCGTCCTGAATTTCGCCCCTAAAGGTAACCGCGGAGAGCGCCTCGCATTTTACGAACGAGTTTTCAAGAAGCTCGAGGTCGTTTTTAACCACGACTGATTCAAATGACGGACACTTTATAAAGGAATCCTGAATGCTCACAACCGACGATGGGATATCGACTGTTCTGAGGCTTTCACAATTGTTAAAGCATTTTTCAATATACTTAACGCCCTTAGCGATTTTTACGCTCTTAACCCCGTTGCTCGGGTCAACCGCAGAGTAAACTCCGATTACGGGAAGCTTCTCGTTTTTCGCGGGAACCGTTACGCTGTCGGGAGCGTCGGATTTTATCTCGCAAACATACGCGTCGCTCGTTCCCGTATATCTTTTAAGGAAATCGAGCTGCTGCATATTTTCGATTTTATCGGCCTTGATATCGGAAATCTTATAGAAATTGACTCCCGTGTTTTCGCATGCCGAAAGGCATACGCAGCTTAAAACGGTTAATACCGCAAGAATAACCGCAGTTAATTTTTTCATATTATTTCCCCCTTCTTTATTATAAAAAACATTTATACCAAAAATTACATACTTTCAATAGCCCTGATAAGCGGACCTAAGACCTGTTTCTTACGGCTTACGACGCCCTGAAGCTTAACGCTGTTCTCCTCGGGCTCCGCGTCAAATGCGGAGGCGGCTACGGTTTTTGCGTCTGCTCCGGCAAAAAGCAGCTCCGTGCTTTCGTCGATAATATTCGTAAGCATCATAAACAGCATATCGCTGCCGCTGTTCGGCTGAAGCTCCTTAAGAAAAGGAACCATTTTTGACTTCACCTTATCGAGCTCACGGCGGCTCACGCTCGTAACCTGAGCGACGGTCAGCGTTATCATATCCGATTTAAACTGCTTGCAGTCAATGCTGAACAGCTCTTCGGGAGATTTTTTGCTGAGCTTTGAGCCCGCGTTAAACATAGCCGTAGCATATTCCTCAATATCAATTCCGGCGGTCGCGGCAAGGTAACGCGCCGTGCTTTCGTCAAACGGCGTACAGGTCGGCGAACGGAACATTAATGTATCCGATATAATAGCCGAGCATAAAAGCCCCGCGATTGTAGGCGAAATAGATACGTTATTCTCGCGGTACATCATCGCGATTATCGTAGCCGTACAGCCGAGCGGCTGATTTCTGAAATAAATCGGGCTCATAGTTTCAACGGAGTCGATTCTATGGTGGTCGATAACCTCAATAACCTCGGCGCTTCTTATGCCGTCAACCGCCTGTCCCTTTTCGTTATGGTCAACAAGGATAACCTTGCGGCGCGAAATATCAAGAAGATTTCGCTGAGAGAATATCCCGACAAAGTGGTTGTGAGCGTTTAAAACTGGGAAGTATCTTATTCTCTTTTTTGAAACGGTATTTTTAACATCCGCAACAAGGTCGTCAAGGTTAAAGGTAATGAGATTATCCTTTTTCATAATATGGCCTACCGGCACCGCCTGATTTATGAGCTTTGCGCAGGTATAGGTATCGAGCGGAGATACAATCACGGTGCAGCCTGCTTCCGAAGCGATTTTCTTAATCGTCTGCGATACCTTCGCTCCGAGGCCGATAACGATACAGCCCGCTTTCATCTCAATAGCGCAAAGCTGAGATTCGTAGCGGTTTCCGAGGAGCACGAGGTCGTTTTCCTCGATATAATCCTCCATAACGTCGGGATTAGCCGCCGCTACAACAACCTTACCCTTAGAGAACTTATCATCGGGATTTCCGACTACAATCTCACCCTTTAGAGTATCGGCAATATTGCTGTAGGGTGTATTTGCCTTTGAGAGCGCGCTCGCGTCCTGGTCCTCCATATAGAACCTCGCCTGGTCGCCGAGGGTAAGGAGTCCTTTGATTCTTCCGCGCTCCGTTAAAATCGGAACGGTCTGAATATTTAAATCCCTCATATGCTCCCACGCGCGCTTTAGGGATATGCCGGGCTCTATGCCGTCGATTTTCCTGTATTGGATATCGGACAGCGTAGGCTCGAGCGACTCAACGAGGCGCGGAACTTCAACACCGAATTTTTTAAGCACAAATTCGGTTTCACTGTTAATTTCTCCGGCACGGCAGGCTTCAAACTCTCCGCCGGTAATCTCACGCTTCAGTTCAGCGTAACAGATAGCGGAGCATATAGAATCGGTGTCGGGATTTTTATGACCTATAACAACTGTTGATTTCATCCGTTCGCCTCCTTCGGGTTAGTCTTTTCACTATATATCAGAACTTTAAATCATACCAGAGCAGGAACGCGTACACCGCGTAAACACGGTTCCACAGCAAATCCTCGCCGCCTAAGTAACGCTCCCACATATCCTTGATTACTTGCTGATTGAAGAACTTCTTCGAAGCTTCTCCAAAGAGCTTTTCCTCAATCGGTTTATTGAATCTTTCATCCTTAAGCCAGTTGCGTACGGGCACCGGGAAGCCGACCTTCTTGCGGAAGGCAACCTCGTCGGGGAGCTTGCCGCTCGCAGCCTTACGGAAGGCGTATTTATTCTGCTCGTTCATAAACTTATACTCCGCGGGGATTCTGCTCGCGACGTTAAACAGTCTTACGTCGCTGAACGGAGTATGAAGTTCAATTCCGCAGGCGGTGCTTGTACGGTCGGTATTAAGGTAAATATCGCCCTCAAGCCACAGGGAGATATCGACGGTGAGCTTTTTATCAAGCTCCTCCTGTCCCTGCACCTCGCTCCAGAGCTTTTCAATCGGAGCCTCTACCTTAACGCTGTCGTCGTAGTCGTTAAGCATTTCGCTGATAACCTGCTCGGACATAATATGAGAGCAGGTAAGGTACGTCCATTCCTTCGGGATTTCTCTTTTATGAGCGTTATATCCGCCGAAGAACTCATCTATACCCTCGCCCGAATATACGACGTCGGCATGCTCCTTAACCGCCTTGCAGCCGATTGAAAACGCTACGGCGGAGGCGTCGCCTAAGGGTTGGCCCATTTTATCAATAACCGTAGGAATACGCTCAAAATATTCCTCGGGGCTAATCATTTTTACGCGGAAGTCCTTACCGAGAATCTCGGCGGTCTGACGCGCGAGAGCGGACTCGTCAAAGCCCGATTCCTCGTAACCGACGGTATTTGCACATACTGCGTCGCCCGCTGCTAAAAGATAG
Organism: uncultured Ruminococcus sp.; assembly: GCA_905234015.1. Lineage (GTDB taxonomy): Bacteria > Bacillota > Clostridia > Oscillospirales > Acutalibacteraceae > Ruminococcoides. The sequence goes on along the minus strand of CAJOFK010000015.1, from coordinate 15,861 downwards.
GAGGAATCAACTCCGCCGGATAAAAACGATTCCTTATACGGGAACTCGGGGTCGTCCTTCTCCTCGCTTAGGATTTCTTCGACAACGTCCTCGATTTCCTTAGCGAACTCGTCAACCGACTTGCTTCTGTCGGGGTTAAACGCCGGCATAAAGTAACGGCTTATCTTAACCTCTTTACCGTTCCATTCGCCGAAATGACCGGGCATCAGCTTGAATATACCCTCGTAGAAGGTTTCCTCTCCGATAGGATATCCGTAAAAGAGGTACTGCTGAAGCATACGCTTATTGAGGCGTTTTTCAAAGCCCTCAGTTGAGGCAATTTCGTCGATATCTCCCGAGCAAATGAGCTCTCCGCCGATAACGGAGTAAAACATCTGCTTCTGACCTACCTGGTCTCTTACGAAAAACAGCTTTCCATCGCTCTCATCAAAAAGGGCAATCGCGAACATTCCGCAAAGGTGCTCCTGCATAGAGGTATTCCACTTAACATACGCATTTTTTATAATCTCAGCCTCGCGCTCGGCGCGGCTTAAATCCTGCTTTATTCCGAGCTCTGCGCAAAGCTTTTTCCAGTTTCTTATATATCCGCTGAAATAGCGGATTTCAATACTTTTTTCGCTTAAACTCACGATAAAATCCTCCCCTTAACAATCTGAGAAAATTATACCATTTAGGGGACGTGTAGTCAACAGAAATTTAGGGGTAAACAACGTATGATTTTCTTAATTCTTTACAGCTGAAGACAAGAAAGCGTGCGCACCTAAGTGCGGAGCTTTCGTATATCCATCGCTCGTGCGCACGCAGGGCGCAACTGAGCAGGAAATATAAAATGTTTTTTTACTTTATAAGGAACGCAGTTTCTTATAAAGTAAGCAAACGCGGCCCGCTTTCGCGAGCCGCTTTTATACTTACTGACTTATAACGATTATATAGCTTCCGAGGTAAATTCTTACGGTAAAGCTGCCGTAGCTGTAGGAACCTGTAGCGTAGAAGTTAACCTTCTCGCCGTAAGCGTTCTTCCAGGATAAATAGAGCTTAGTTGAGGTAAAATCGGGATAGAGAGTTGTATGAACCTTAACGCTCTTCGGCTTAAGCGCCTTAGACTTAATAACCTTAAGAGTTTTTGACTTAATTACCTTCTTATCGTAGGAATAAATCTTGAACTTATACTTAGTTCCCTTGATTTTAGCGGTTATTGTAGCCTGGCCGTGCTTGAGCGCCTTAATCTTACCGCCGGCAACCTTTACGTTTGAAGCCTTTGAGGAAGACCATTTTCCGCTCTTATAGCCGCTTACATACTTAACCATTTTCTTTAAGTTAACGGTAGCACCCTTAGCCATCTGGAGAGTATCGTGATTAACGGTAACCTTACAGGTAGCTTTCTTGCTTCCGTGCTTATAGGTAATAGTCGCCTTGCCTAAGTTCTTAGCGGTAACATATCCGTCGGAGGATACGGTACAAACCTTCTTATTAGAGCTCTTCCAGCTTCCCTCCTGAGTGGAGTTTGAGGGAGAGTGCTTTCCGGTAAGGTAGAAGCTGTTGCCCTTACAGATTTTAACCTTCTTCTTATTGAGGCTTACCTTAGTAGTCTTAATTTCCTTAAAGTATCTTCTTATTACGCTGAACTTATAGTCCAGAACGTCGCCCGCGTCCTCGGCGATTTTGATTGTGTAAATGCCCTTGGTAAGGTCGAATTTATTTGAGCTGTAGCCCCAGTCGGAGTACTCGTCCTCAACCTCGCCGTCGGAGTTTGTTACGGTAACGCGGTAATTACCCTCGGTATCCTCGAACTTAATCTCGATTTCGGAATCATCAACAACGTTAATCTTATACATCTTCTCGGCATACTCGCTGAGAGAGCCTGTCTCGCCGTTGACAATCGTCTGAGAAGCGTTATACTCGTCCTCGTACTCGTAACCGCCTGCGTTAGCCGCCGGAATTGCGCAGAGCATAAGAATTAATGCCGCCATAAGCACGCTGATAACGCGCATTGAAGTTTTAGCCTTTTTCATAAAATCCTCCTGAAAAATATATTTAATTAACTGATTGTAATTTTAACCGTTTTTGAGATGGTTTTTGCGGTATAATCGGAATTTCCTGCCGCAACAACCTTCAGCTTAAGCTTATATGTACCCTTCTTATAATCACCCTTCTTAAGAGTAAGCTTACCTTTCTTAGTTACGGTGATGCTGTTAAAGAACTTCTTGCTTAATTTTCCTCTTACCTTAGTAACCTTTACGCTGCCCTTAGCCTTGCTGATAGTAAGCGCCTTATAGGAAGCCTTCTTCGAGACCAGCTTTGAAGCCTTAAAGGTCTTGTTCTTCGAGGTAACGGTGAGGGTATTAGCCTTCTTAACCTTTGTTGCTCCGGGAGTAATGGAAACATATTTAGCGGAGCCGATATTCTTAACGGCAACAACCTTGGCGCTTGAAGCGCTGTCGCCTGCCTTAACGGTGAACTTGGAGGCGTCGCTGAACCTGATATTAACAACAGCCTGTCTCTTACCGGTAAGAGTAAGCTTAGCCTTAGCTCCGAGAACAACCTTTGAGTTATTGGAGCCGTAGAGCGCGTAGCCGCGGTTCATCTGGTCGCCCGAATAGGTGCCGGCTGCCTCGGCCTTAACCGTACCGTTTACGGTCAATGTACCGTCGTCGTTGATATAAACCGCCTTTGTCTGAGCGGGTGTACCGTTAGAAACGGTAATTGTATTTTTAGCAACAGCCTTTAAGAGAGCGCCTTCGCCTACTGTGATGAACTTGGCGATAACCGCGGGGCTGTCCTCGTAAATCGAGACTGACTCGGCGTTGAGAATACCGTAAACATTGAGCGTGAGAGCCATTACGCCGACATAGTAAGCGTCCTGAGTTGAGGAAACAGAAGAAGTAACCGTAACGCCCTTTGAGATTGTAAAGGTCTGAACCTGAACGCCGATTGTATCGAGCGAGCCGGTGCCTGTAAGCTTGATTTCTCCGCCGAGGCAGGCTAAACCGAACGTGCCTGATTTAGCGCCCTCGGGCTTTATAATACATCTTCCTACGATTTCAATATTAACGCCCTTATCGGAATAGATACCTGCATAATAGTTGTTGATATAGTTATATGACGAGGTGATTGTCGCGCCGTCGAGGATAAGGGTATTTGTCGCGGCGTCGTAATAAACGTGGCCTTCGATTCCCTTACCGGTAATATTGGCTGCGTTCTCCTCGGTAACCTTAACTCCGCCTACCCAGATATTGCTGTCGGTAATTACGGGAGAGGTTGCAGGCTCGGTGCCGGGCTGAGCGCCGCCCTCCTGAGTAGGAGTGGTTTCGCCGCCGGGCTGGGTTTCAGCTCCGGTTGCGGGCTGAGTTGTATCTCCGCCGGGCTGAGTTTCTGCGCCGGGAGCCGTCTGAGGAGCGGTTGTAGCCTCGGGCTCAACAGCGGTCTTTTCCTTAGCATACTCAGCGCCGTTATACTCGTAGTTATAGGTATATACTTCTTTATACGAGGGAACAAGAGTTGCTTTATCAGTTTCGGAGGAGGCAAAGCGGTAAACTTCCTTACCGTCGCTCTTACCTACCTTGCCGGTTTCGGAATAGGTATATACATCATTTCCGCTTACGGCGTATGTATTACCCTCCGCGTCCTTATAGAGCTCCGCACTGACTTCATCCATATAATAGCCGCTTGCGAGAACATAAGGAACTACGCTTCCTTCGGATGCGTCAATAAGCTTATAGCCTCTGCTGTGGAATTCGTCGGAGGTAAGAAGTCCTATTGAATCCGTAATAATATTGCATCCCGAGGCTCTGTCGTAGTAGCACTTCTTAACCTCGTAGTAATATGTTGTTGAACTGGGCTTTCCGCCTGAGTATTTAGTCTCGGAATAACCGCGCGCAACGTAAACCGCGCCGGGCTCGTCGTCTCTTTCAACACGGAATCGGTAGCCGAGTCCCTCAGTCCAGGAGCTAAGTGTCGCGCCCTCAACGGTAACCTTAACCTGCTCGCTCTTTGAGTCGGATATTTTTAAATTGCCGATTGATTTACCGCCGGAGGTAATTACGTCGTCAATACCGAGGCTTGTGCCCTTTACGCAGAACGCGGAGGTTTTAGCCTTAATATCAACGCCTACCGTATCGTCAATACTGATACCGGAGTTTTTATACTTTTCGCGCGTCTGCTCAAGGCAGATTCCGTGGTCGTCCGCGCTGTTTATCTTTAAGGTGCCTGTGCCGGCGATTGTAACTCCGCAGTCTTTGAAATCAATATGACCGAGAGCGCAGTCGCCCTTAACCTCGAGCCTGAAGTCGCCGCCCATATTATAGGTGGTAAGCGTATAGTTACTGAATAAATCAGTGTTGTCGAATGTGAGTGTATTAGTCGCGGCGTCGTAATTTACGCCCGCAACGTCGGCGGAATTATTTCCGTCAATATTATATACGATTATGCTGTCGGCAGTGCTGTCGAGATAGATTCCCGGGAAAGTGCCGCGCTGCTCGGGAGTTTCGGGCGGATTTGTTTCGCCCTCAGCTGAGGTAGGCTTAACGCCTAAGCTTTCGAATTTAATATCGTTCTTTAATGCGTATTTCTGAGCCTCGGTGCCCTCGTAGCCGGTGATTGTAAAGCCGTCGATAACAGCTCTTGCATCATTGATAAAGGAATAGCCTAACGCTTCCTCGCCGATTGTTTCAACCGAAGCGGGAACCGTAATACCCTTAAGCTTATCGCAGAAGAATACCGCGTGATCCTCTAAGGTAGTTACGCCGCTGCCGAGAGTAAGCTTTTTAAGCTTTCCGCACGCCTTAAACGCGCCTTCTTTAATAATTTTAACGGAATTAGGTACGTTAAATTCCTCAACGCTTCCGCATACCGCGAAGGCGTATTCGCCGATTGACTTAACGCTGCCGCCGATTGTAATTTCTTCCGCATTATTGAACTGAACGAACGCCAAATCGCCGATAGTTGTTACTCCGCCGCCGATGATAATTTCGTCAACGAAGTCCTTATGAACGCTCCAGGGAGCGGGATTACCGTCGGAAAAGTCCGGCATTGCGCCGCTGCCCTTGATATAGAGCATACTGCTGTCAAGTTCCCAGATAATATCGCCGATTTTACCCTGCAGGGGAACTTCGTCCTCGCCCGGAGCCTCGGTCTCAGGCTCCTCAGAGGGAGCTTCGATTTCTTCAGGCTCAGTTTCATCGGGTTCTTCGGTCGCCTCGGTCGGAGCAGGCTCCTCCGGAGGAGCTGTCTCGGGTGCTGCTGTTGTAGAAGCAGTCGTATCCTCTTTTACGGGGATAAAGGTAAAGCCCTCTGATTCTGCATAAGACTGAGCCGCAGAGCCCTCATAGCCCTCGATTGAGAAATTCTCAACAGCGCTTCCGTCGTTATATCCGAGAGCGGTTCCGCCGATTTTCTTAACAGACTTCGGAACAAATACCGAAAGTAAATTCGGGCAGTCATAGAACGCGCCGTCTGCAATCTTTTTAAGACCTTCCGTCATTCCTGCCTTTTCAAGGCTTGAACAGCCTTTAAAAGCGCCCGACATAATCATCATAACGTTTGAGGGAATTCCTATTGACTGAAGCTTTGTTGCGCCCTCAAAGGCGAATTCGCCGATACTCTCAACGCCGGAGCCGATAGTAACGCTCTCAAGCGCGGTAAATCCGCTGAACGCAAGGTTTCCGATTGAGGTTACTCCGTTTTCGATTATAACGGTTTCAATAAAATCACTGTCGCTCGCCCACGGAGCCTTGTTTTCGTCCGTGTAATCGGGCATATCGCCTGTTCCGCTGAGCGTAAGGGTAGCGTCGAAATAGTTCAGCGCAAAGCTTATGTTGCCTGTTACGCCTTCCCAGATTCCGCCGCCGGAGCTCTGTTTAGCGGTTTCAGTAGCGCCGGCAGAAGCCGGAGCAATCGCGAAAACGCTCAGCGCAAGCAGTAAAGCTAAAACGATACTTACTGTCTTTCTCATTTTCTTCATAAAATAATCCCTTTCCGTCCGCAGAATTACTCCGCCCTGCCGCGGACAGGCAGCCGGCGAGCGGCGCGTTGATGAAACGGGTATTACGCCGAAATAATTGCTTTTTTAATTATACCATATAATCTCGCAAAAAGGGCATAGCAGTTGCTGTTTTTCGATAAAAACATTCACAAATTTTAAGAGTGCCGTTTGTGCAATACTGCTAAAACGACCGATAATAGTCACATTTTCCTGAAAAACGGTGTTTTTTCAACCGTCGGAAATTTTTCCGAAAGGCGCGTAATATTCCACACGGAGGAAGGTTTATTACAGCGCTCTTTTTTCTTGACTTTTAGCTTTCTGTATGATAAAATTTTTTATGATTATACTGGGTTTTTATGTGGACAAAAGCCGCAGGCGGTAAATCAACCCCTAAACCCGATAATTTTCGCTTGATACGCATTTTCCACGCGTTTTCAAATATAATAAAATAGCCTCTTTCGGAAGGAGGAAAAGGGACTATTAGCGCCAGGACCGAAACGGTTGACGAGGTTTGACAGTTATCGAAAGACTCGGCGGATGCTGTCACGGCACAGGGCAAATGCCCGAAGCATGTCGTAAGGAAGAAAGGAAAAAGCAGAATCAAAACTGTAACAGAGGTTCTTCCGATGCTTAATCTGCGGAAATCCCGTAAGGAAATTATTAAAGGAGTAAAGTATTATGAGAGTTGTTATTCAGGACAATTACGATAAAATGTGTAAATGGGCGGCTAATTATATCGCTCAGAAAATCAAGAACCATAAGGAGGACCGTCCCTTCGTACTCGGACTTCCTACAGGTTCCTCGCCTATCGGCGTTTATAAGGAGCTCTATACAATGAACCAAAACGGAGAGCTCTCGTTTGCGAATGTTGTAACATTCAATATGGACGAATACCTCGGACTCCCTCATGAGCACGACCAGAGCTACTGGTACTTTATGCACGATAATTTCTTCAATCACCTTGTTGATATGAAGAAGGAGAACATCAATATCTTAAACGGTATGACCGACGACCCCGAGGGCGAGTGCAAGAGATATGAGGAAAAAATCGCCTCCTACGGCGGAATCGACCTCTTTATGGGCGGAATCGGCGTTGACGGCCACATCGCGTTCAACGAGCCGTTCACAAGTCTTACATCCCGCACAGGAGTTCGCAACCTCACCACAGACACACGTATCGTAAACTCCCGTTTCTTCGGCAATGACCCGGAGGCAGTTCCCGCACAGGCTCTTTCCGTAGGCGTAGGTACAGTTACGGACTCTAAGGAAGTTTTAATTCTTATCAACGGCCACAATAAGGCTAAGGCTCTCGCTGAGACAGTTGAGGGTTCCGTAAGCCATAAGTGGACCTGCTCCGCTTTACAGATGCACAACGGCGCTATCATCGCGTGCGACGAGGCAGCCTGCGGCGAGCTTACAGTTGACGCTTATAAATACTTCCTCGATATTGAAAAGAAGGAGAGACTTTAATGTATACTATAAAGGATCTTTACGATCTTAACCATACGCTCGCTAAGGATTACCTCTCACAGTTTACATATCCGTGGGAAGCCTTAAAAGGCATTAAGGATTTTATCCTCGAGTTAGGCCCGACTCTCGGAAATGACTATGAGGAAAAAGAAGAAGGCGTATGGGTTCATAAAACAGCCAAGGTATTCCCCTCGGCGTATCTCGGCGCTCCCTGTATTATCGGCCCCAACACCGAAGTCAGACACGGCGCGTTTATAAGAGGCTCGGCGCTCGTAGGAGCCGACTGCGTAGTCGGAAACTCCGTTGAGCTTAAGAACGTTATTCTTTTCGACCACGTTCAGACGCCTCACTACAACTATGTAGGCGATTCCATCCTCGGCTATTTCTCCCATATGGGAGCAGGCTCAATTACCTCTAACGTAAAATCCGACAAGAAGCTCGTTGTTGTACATAACGGCACCGAGAAGATTGAAACCGGTATCAAGAAGTTCGGCGCTATGCTCGGCGACTACGTTGAGGTAGGCTGTAACGCCGTATGCAACCCCGGAACGGTTATCGGCAGATACTCAAGCGTTTATCCGACCTCGTGCGTACGCGGAGTAATCCCCGAGAACTGCATCTTTAAAAACAGCGGCGTTATAATAGAAAGGAAGGACGATTAATGGGTAAATATTTCGGTACAGACGGCTTCCGCGGCGAAGCTAACGAAAACCTGACCTTTGAGCACGCGGTAAAAATCGGACGCTTTATCGGCTGGTATTACGGCGCAAATATGGGCAAAAAGGCTAAGGTAGTTATCGGTAAGGATACCCGCCGTTCCTCGTATATGTTCGAGTATGCGCTTTGCACCGGACTTATGGCGAGCGGCGCTGACGCTTACATTATGCACGTTACTACCACTCCTTCAGTTGCTTATATCACAAGAATCGACGATTTTGACTGCGGTATTATGATTTCAGCCTCCCACAACCCGTTCTACGATAACGGTATCAAGCTCTTAAACAGCAAGGGCGAGAAGATGGAGGAGGAAACACTCCTTAAGATTGAGGATTATATTGACGACAAGTGCGAGGTTCCTATCGCTCACCGCGAGGAAATCGGACGTACTGTTGACTATGTAGCGGGACGCAACCGCTATATCGGCTACCTTATCTCTATGAGCAAATACAGCTTCAAGGGCGTTAAGGTAGGTCTCGACGTTTCAAACGGCGCGGCGTGGCAGATTGCTAAGGGTGTTTTCGACGCTCTCGGCGCTAAGACATACGTTATCAACGATGAGCCTGACGGCTACAACATCAACACCGACTGCGGCTCAACTCATATTGAGCACTTGCAGAAGTTCGTTGTTGAAAAAGGCCTCGACGTAGGCTTTGCTTACGACGGCGACGCCGACCGCTGTCTCGCGGTTGACGAAAAGGGCAACGTAATTACCGGCGACCATATTATCTATATGTACGGTAAATATATGAAGGAAAGAGGAAAGCTAATCAACAACAAGGTTGTAGTTACTATTATGAGTAACTTCGGTCTCTTTAAGGCACTCGACAAAATCGGTATCGAATACGATAAGACTAAGGTCGGCGACAAGTACGTTTACGAGAATATGGTTCAGACAGGCAACCGTATCGGCGGCGAGGAGTCCGGTCATATCATCTTCTCAAAGTACGCTACAACCGGCGACGGTATTCTTACCTCACTTAAGCTGATGGAGGTTATGCTCGCTAAGGAGAAGCCGATGAGCGAGCTCGCAGCTCCGATGGTTATGTATCCTCAGGTTCTCAAGAACGTTAAGGTTAAGTCTAAGCCCGACGCTAAGAACGACCCCGACGTTCAGAAGGAAGTTGAAGCGGTTGCTCAGGAACTCGGCAGCAACGGCAGAATCCTTTTAAGAGAGTCCGGCACCGAGCCCGTTATCAGAGTTATGGTAGAAGCAGGCTCCGACGAGGAATGTGAAAAGTACGTTGACAGAGTAATCGACGTTATCCGCGCAAAAGGACACATAGTTTAAATAATTAAAAAATACGAATCGGAGCGGTTCTTTTTGAGCCGCTCCGATTTTTAATTCTATCTCTCTATATATTATAATTATTATTATATTTATTATTATATATATTATTATATGTAGAAGATTTTTCAGGAGGGTATGAAGTTTTTTCAGGAGGGTATGAAGTTTTTTCAGGAGGGTATGAAGTTTTTTCAGGAGGGTATGAAAAATTTTCCATAGGGTTGGAAAATTTTTCCACCCCCTCAGTTTAATCTTCAGCCATCGCTTGTGCGCACGCAGGGCGCAACTAAGCGGGCAATATAAAATGTTTTTTACTTTATAAGGAACGCAGTTTCTTATAAAGCGAAAAACCGGCTCAAGGCACCTAAGCCCTGAGCCGGTAATTTTAATCTTTAAAGGTCGCCGAAAAGGTCGGGGTTTGAGAAGAACGAAACCATAGTTGAGAAGGAGCCCTGAATATTATACGGTGCGGACGCGCACAGCACATCAGGCTTATCCAGCGTTTCTACCTTAATTTCGGGAGAAGTGTATAATTCTTTCATAATCGCTGCCTCCTTAGTTAAAAATGGTTTTCGTATCAAAGACTATGCCCGATACATTTTCGGAAGGATTCTCTATATTATATAAATTACCCTTATCATAGGTTATATAGTAATCCTCGGTTTCATATTGAGTTTCGCCCTTATAGGTTATATAGAACCTCACCGCGAGCCTTACGTTGTCGGGAACGTCATCAATTGAGGCGGTAATATACTTATATTCAGTCGAGTTGAAGTTCATATCACCGTAGCTTCCCGAGAGCGTATTCTCAGTATTCTTACAGGAATGTTTACCCGCTATATCGGCGGTAACCTTATTTATGTTGACATTCGAGCCTTCCGGAACCGCCGCGAATACATAACCGTAGTCGTAGTTGCTGTCGGAATAAAGCTTTTTAAGGACTTTAGAGCTCAGCACGGTCATAAACCTTAAGCTGTTCTCTTTATCCTGCTCAGCGCCGCTGCCCGAAAGCCTGCGCTGAACGCCTATAATTCTTCCGCCGTAGTAGCAATCGGCGATATCGGTATCGTTCTGCTGATAGTAGTTATACGAGAATAACGGATCGTCGTTCTGAGGTTCAAGCTTCTGATTAATAAGCTCGGTAATCACCGTAGACTCAGTGAGTTCTTCAAACATCTCGGTATAGTTGTTATAGGTATAAAGCTTATTCCCGCCGCGGAAATGCTCAATTCTGCCTTTTTTGAAGATATCTTCCTCAATAGCCGAAACTCTCGTGTAGAACGATTTCTGATACTCGCACGGCGTTTCGGCGAATACATAACCGTTTTCGTCCATTCCGCGGTAGTAGAGTGTTTTATTAGCGCCTGGGAACTCATACGGACAGACAAGTCCGTCGTACGGATAACCGTAGGTTTCGGGGCCGACGCCGAGGTAATGATCCTCGGGAGGATTGAGCACGAGATTGTTGTCTAAGAATGTAATCTTTAAGGTATTGCCCACGCTTACTCTTGATACTCCCTTATATCTGTCGCCCGGGTAAGAATTACGGATAGTGCTTGCGAATTTTTCTATCGCGAGCGAAATACTCTGACCGTCTCCGATTCTCGTAGCGTTAATGCTGTAATACAGGTAGTTCGGGTGGAAAACAAACGGATTATCATACGAGCCCGAGCCCTCTACATATACGGTATGAACGAACTCGCTTCTGTCGCGGCCGGAATGAAGCTCGTTTATATCGGCTACGATTTTATCGCCGAGATAAATATATCCGTCGACCTCGTCGAAGCTGCCCTGGGCACCGAGCGTCTGCGGCTCGCCGCCGTTATAGCTGTAGTAGAGATAATCGGGATTTGCCGCGGTAACATCGTAAACAAGGCTGTATACTATACCGTCGTTCGTTTTATAAACCGAAGCGAGGGTGCTTATCGGAGGAGCTTCCTCATCAGGATAAGCGTCGTACTTCGCGATATAGGTTATATCACGGGTCGCGGGTAAAATCTTCGGGCTCCAGCCCTTAAATACATAAGTAAAGTCAGAGTCCGCAGCCCTCTCGGGAGTTGAGCCCTTGTATTCGGGTGTAACGCCTCGGGAGTAATACTCGTCGGGATATAATTCGGAGCCGTCAAAGTTAACCCAGCTTATTTTGAAATCTCCCTCGAATGAGGCAGGAGCGGCAAGAGGATCAACCGTGAATAAATACTCGCTGCTGTTTCCGACTCCGCTGTAGTAAAGCGTATACTTTCCGTTATCAAAGTCGAACGGATCAACATTATTATAAGCCGTAGCCTGTTTACCGGAATACGCGTAACCGTATTTCTCGGTTCCGACGCCGATAAATCCGTTTGATGTAGCCATTCGAACAGAGTAAGCCGCGCTGAAGGTAACTTCTTTATCACCTACATAAATTCTTGAGGTACCGATAAATCCGTCTCCGGGGTTAACTTCCGTAAATCCTGTTGCGTTAGCATTTTCTTCGAGATAGACTCTTGTACTGTTGCTGATATTCTTTTCCGAGTTACTTCCGTATATATAGTTCGGAGTAAAGGTATAGGGGTGGTCGTATGAACCGTCGCCCTGAACATATACCGTACCGGCGAATGCTTTTTCATTTTCTGCGGATATAGCCGCAACTTTCACGCTGCCGAAGTAGATATCCGTACCGTTAACGCTGAACGAGAGCGAACCGTTGAAGGAAACTCTTGTTCCTTCATAATTATAGAAGTACTTATCCGACTGAGTATAGGATTTATTATCGGTTACGGAAAGAACTCCCGCTGAAGCCGATACCGGAACCGGGCCTTCTATAGGTGTTCTTGAAAACTCAGCGGTATAGGTAGCGTCAGCGTCAACAAAGGTTGCTACAGACGGCGACCATCCGAAAAAGCTATAGGTATAATATTGATCCGCGTAACGTACGGGAAGCGGATGGTTATATTCGAGGTCATAATAACCGTGCTTATACTGCTCAACGTAAAGAATCGTATCGTCCCAGTTTTTCCACGTTACGGTATGATAAGTAATTGCCGTCGGGGTAAACTGAGCTATATAAACCGTATCACCCGTTAACGAGGGGAAGTTATCGGTATAAACCGTTTCTCCGCCGTCTGACGACCATCCGCTGAAAGTATATGAGTAGGTTAAGTCATCGTCTCTCTGAGGAGGAGCGCCGTCGTAGGAAGGAGTTGCTCCGTGAGGAACGTCGGAATCGGTTTCAAGTACGGTTCCGTCCCAGTCTTTCCATTTTACCTCGTAGTAATTCAACGGCTCCCAGGTTATATCAATAGAATTGATAAACATCGCGCCGTTTCTCGAACGGAGTCCGATATAGGGATAATCGACATTTCCGGTTATAGTTAACTCGGTACTTTCGCCGTATTTAATACTGCCGATTAAAGTACCCTGATTCTGCGCGTTATACAGATTAGCGGCGGAGGTGTATGCGGTATCTTTTCCGTAAACATCTATTATTCTATCGCTGGAGGTAGTGGTATTGCTGTTCCATTCTACTGCAATTTTTGTTACCTTACCTGCCGAGCCTGTAGTTACGATTCCTTTATCGCTGTTGCTGCTTGCAAGCTGAATAACGCTGTTTCCGCCCGCGGTTTTTCCTGCGTATACGGCGCCTGAGGTACCTGTTTTATTATTCCATGTTGAGTAATTTGTATTACCTGCCGTAACACCCGTAAAAGCTAAATCAATATGATCTGTTTTTACGAGGGGACCTGCTTCATAACGAGCGATATAGGTAACGTCAGCCGTAACATCCGGCAAAGTATCGTTTACTCCGTATTCTTCATCCGTATCTTCATTTTTCCAGCCGATGAATGTATATGAATGTGAAGAATCGGCAGGCTTTACGGGAGTGCCGTTATAAGAAGGAGCCGCGTTTTCGGCGTAGGTTTCTTCAAGAAGCGTAGTACCATCCTCATCCTTCCACGTTACGGTATATTTCGTAATCGCCGTAGGATTAAAGTGAGCTATATAGGTAACGTTTTCGGTTACTGTCGGGAAAGTTCCCGTGTTATAGAGAGTGTCGTCTCCGCCTTCAATATTCCAGCCGTCAAACTCGTAGGTATAATCGTTATCAGCCGCCTTAGTCGGAGCCTCGCCGTTATACTCGGGAGTTATATTATTTCCTGCGACTTGCGCCGCTGTGTATGAATCGGTCTCGAGTACGCTGCTGCCGTTTTTCCAGGTTACTTTTAACTTAGGCGTCCCCGTGTAGCTTGCGATATAAGTTACGTTCGACGTAACGGGTTTAAGCCCTGCCTGACTCGTCGCCTCGTTTACCCAGTTAGCGAATTCGTAGGTGTAATCATCATCAGCCGCCTTAGTCGGAGCGGTGCCGTTATACTCGGGAGTTGCGTTTTCTCCAACACCCGTATCGGTTTCAAGCACCGTACCGTCCTCATCCTTCCAGATTACGGTATAGCCTGAGAAGGCGGTTGTAGGCTGAACGGAATCGTCAACCCAGGTGATTTCGATTTTATCGACGTATTTTACTCCGGATCTCGAGCGAATTCCGATATATGAATATGTGCTTCCGAGAGAAATCTCCTGTGTTGTTCCGCACTCAACTTCGGCAAACTGTGTTCCCGAAGTATCCGTATTATATAACTCACTGCTTGCAGAATATGCGGTGTTTTTCCCGTAAATATCTATGTAACCGCTTTGGGCACCACTACCCCACGTAATTTTTATACTTTTTGCCTTTCCTCCGGAAGTAGTAGTTATAATTCCGCAATTACTCTTAATGTTAAATTGCAGTTCATTGTTCGAGCTTTTTAAGTTGATACCAGCGTATACAGCTCCGGATGCGCCGGTTTTATCCGACCATCCGGTATACGAACCTGCGTCAATTTCCGTAAACGCTAAATCAATCACGTCTGTTGTGCCGACTACAGGCGTTGTTTCTTCTTCCGTGAAAACTGCCGTATATGTTGCGTTTTGGGTAGCGGGAACTATACTCGGCTCCCAATGGTCGAATACATAACCTTGCTTAGTCGGCGTAGAACCGTAGTCGGGAGTTGAGCCGGGGGCATAATAAGAGGTTGTCGTTGTACCGTCAACAATCCATGTAATTGTATAGCTGTTGGTTGGAACCCATTCAATATTAATGCTGCTTAAATATAATCCGCCGCTGTTCGAACGCAAGCCGATATAGCGGTAATCGCCGTTTATCGTAAGCTCGGTACCGGTTCCGCATACGATAGTTCCGAGGTCGGAGCCCCTGTCGCTGCCGTATAAATCGGAAGCCGAAGTATAGGGCGCGTCGTTTCTTCCGTATACAATCAGCGTATTGCCGTTATTAGTATGGCTGTCCCAGTCTACGGTAATCTTTTTAGCTTTACCGCCCGAGCCTGTCGTTACGATACCCGAGTTATCGGAAGCGCGAAGCTGAATAACGGAATTTCCGCCTGCGGAATTTCCCGCGTATACCGCGCCTGAGGTTTTTGTGACGTCCGTCCAGGAAGAATATCCTGCGTTCGCCGCAATTCCGGTATCGGCACGCACGAGCGAATCCGTTCCGGAGGCAATTTCTATTTCTTCAAAATATGCTATATAGGTAATATCTCCGGTTACGTTCTTGAAAGCCGATACGCCATCTGAGGCTGCTGTGTTATAGACGGTATTATCTCCGCCCTCTACTTTCCAGCCTTTAAAGATATAGTTATAATTTCCTTCGGAGCCCTTAGACGGCTTAGCTCCGTTATAAGACGGAGTCGCTCCGCTCGCAACATTTTCATCAGTCTCAAGAGTTGTATCTCCGTTTTTCCAGATTACGGTATAAGTCGAGGGAGTATCACCGGAATCTCCGCCGGAAGCGCCGCCGGACGTTTCCGTTTGCTTCCAGAACCTGAGCGTCTGGTTTTGAATATTTGTGGTGATAGATGAATAACATCTCCAGTCCTGACCGTTATAAACTCCTAAATAACGGTTTCTTCCGGAATTATACAAATAATCATCTTTAATCGTAAAAGTATTATATGAACTAGAACCTACTCTTACGCCGTTATTCGAATTGTTACAATAGAGATATGCATCGTTGCCGATTCCGAACGCAAAACTGTTTCCGCTTTTCGTTACTTCCCATTTGCATGTGTCAAGTGTTTCTGCGTTATCGCTCAACTTGCCGTCTGAAACGGTTAAAACAGTCGCAGTCGGAGATGCTGACGTTCCTTTCGTATTATTTAGTCCGTAGGTAACATTGCCGGAGCTTGTCACAGTAATAATAACATTATCACCGCTCTGGATATCTCCCGGAGCCACCTCGGTCCACTCGTAATTCACCGCGTTCGCCGTGAAAGGTATCGCGGTGAAAAGCCCTGCGATAAGGGTAATTACAAGCAGTATACTCGTAAAGCCCCGCGTAGTTTTGTTCATCATAAATTTCCCCCTCTGATAA
>CAJOFK010000014.1 GCA_905234015.1 uncultured Ruminococcus sp. | reverse complement strand
CGTGAGAGGTTCGACTTATGCCATAAGCTTCAGCGCCTCATACAGCGTATCAGCTTCTTGATTTATATAATGTTTAATATCTGTATCATATGACGTATGACCCATAAGCGCGATGATATCCTCGGGGCGAGCTCCCGCGGCGCTCATCCGCGTTGAGAACGTCCGGCGGCAGCTATGCGGCGTTAATGTCCGCGGCATACCGAGAGCGTCAAGCGCGGGGTAAAAATAGCGTTCACGAAATTTATCTTTATTCATAGCCTCCCCGTTTTCGTCACAGAATATAGTTTGACCGTTTTTTTCTAATTGACGTTTAACAATCGGACGAATTTTTTTGTGAATTGGTACGGGACGGTTAGTGCCAGCCTCCGTTTTTTTACCGCCGACAAAAATCGGAATACCCGTATCACTTATATAGTAATTATCTTTTGTCAGCTCCAAAAATTCTGATACTCTAAAACCTAAATAGCATAAACAGTAAATATAATCAGCGAAAGGTACCTTATATATATTCTGTCTAATGATTTCAAGCTGTATGTCCGTGAAGCTCGTTTTCTCGACCTCGTTTCTGTCGGGCAGTTCTATGAATGAGGCGTAATTCTTATTAACAATATCATCCTCCATAGCGAACGGGTACATCTTAGTCAGCAGACATTTTATTTTATGCAGCGCCGAAAATTTTAGCCCGTCTATAATATACGGCTTATCAGTAACCTTATAGGTGTGCTTACCGTTCTTGTCAATGTACATTAGCATTCCGTCGGTACCGCGCTTCTGGTGCTGTCCTTCGTAATAATCAATGATCGCTTGATAGTCGGCTTTTCGTAAATCCTTAAACTTTCGGTTATACAGCGGCTTCAACTTATCCCACGAAGTCTTATAGTTGCTTTTCGTGCTTTCTCCGAGTTTGGTATAGGACTTGCTTTTCATCCACTTAGCGTGGAGCTGAGCGAGAGTTAAGTTAAAGGAGTTGGTCGGATTCGCTTCGTAATCACTCAGAGCCTTAACCGCTGCCGTTCGGGTTGGAAATGTGCCGAGGTAAACGCGTTTTCCGGTTATTGTACTCGAAGCCGCCCACGGTTGAGACTTGATATCCTTGCGCTGATACAGCGAGCCTGTCCCGTTAGGGCGTTTATTATTGCGGACTTCTTTCTCTTGATTTTTTCCGCAATAGGGGCAGAATTTAAAATCATCCTGCAATTCTCTTTTGCATTTTCGATTTTTACAGATTTTAGGCATAAAAATCCCTCACTTTAATTGACAGCGAGGGCAAAATCAACTATAATAAATCTTGCGACGGAGTTAGTATAGCTGGTTTATCCCGCTGTATTATCTTCTTTATCGTCCTATCCTGTTCCAGCAGGGTAGGGCGTTTTTTATTTTAATAACCTATACTGATTAAAAAATCAGTCTCTGGTATTATCTGAATGTTACAACCTTTTTCATTATATTGCATAGCTTTTTTTACTTTGTTTCCGTAATTTCCTTGAGACCATTGTTGACTACCTTTATTTCCTACAACAAGGTAGTTTAAATCTTTTACAACATTCTTTTTTACAATTGCCCCTCTTGACGATAAAGTAATTTCAAAATCATTTTTTGACATACACTCAAAGTCACCAGTTAGGCATATAATAGCGCCTTTTAAAGAAATTTCTTCAGTTAAATTATCTGATTCAACAGGATTAAGAATATTATTAAAAAGAGAAAATAAATAATCTCGTTCATCTTCTGTAATAATATTATCTTCCAACACATCTTCTATTGCGGAATATATTTTATCATAGGGGAAATTACCTTTTAATTCCTTATGGTTGGTTGCCCATTTTTGAATAGCGTATATTTCATCGTCAGATAGTATTCCGTCACATGTTATGCCAAATAAAATCCCTTGTAGTTCTTGTAATGAACGAGTTGTATCACTATACGTTCTTTTGCTTTTTTTAATTGTTTTTCCTTTGAAAGGATATTGTTTTATATAGTTATCAATATCTATTTCATATTTAGACATCAATTCTTTCAATAAATTTGCAGTAGCTCTGCAATCGTCTAGAGAATTATGGTGATTCTTTAATTCAATATTAAAAGTATTGCATAATGTTGTCAGCTTATAATCATTCGTATTTGTTACGTTTTCCTTGGCTATAGTATATGTATCTATGTAATATGAAGGAGAAACATCTATATTGTATTTTTTTAATGATTTATTAATACAGGATAAATCAAAGGTGAAATTATGTCCTGCTAATAAATAACCCGAAAAATAGACTTTGATTCTTTCCCAAAGCTCGGGAAATGTAAATGCATCTGCAACATCTTTTTCTGATATCCCGTGAATCTTAATACAACGATAATCAAAATTAGTTTCAGGGTTTACGAGAAAATATTTTTCTTCGGTAACATTATTATTTTCTATAACAGTTATACCAATAGAACAAATAGAATCATTATTTCCATTAGGGGTTTCTACATCAATAACGGCAATTTTTAAATCAGTCATATTATTCTCCTAAGTGTTTTTGTTTTTACCATAAAAAATTTTATTATTCTCTAAGTTTTTCCTATACATACAAGCAGTTGAATACAATAAATCTGAATGAACACACTTTTTAGCGTCAGAGCATTGTACGAATTTATCACAACAGCCAAACTGAGGAAAATTCATAGCCTCTAAGCATATTTGAACAGCAAGTTTAGAAAAATCCTTTTTTTCAAAATTAATAGCAAGCATAAAATCAGATAAAGGAACTCTGAAAAAATCCGTTTCAGACTTTATAGAGTATGTATTAATATCGTTTTCAATAAACCAATTTATGTATTTATTACGAAAACTAATGTAAGGCTTTTTACCTGATGTTTTTATTCTTGCAAAAAGAGCGTTAGATACTTTAGGTCTATAAGTAGTCATTTCGGACGATATAACTATACTGTCATATCCTGATTTGTTTTCAATAATATTCAATTTAATTTGCTTAAAATCTTTATCTGAATTAAGAATTAATTCTTGAATATAATCTACAATGTTATCCATTTTTATCCTCACTATATAAATTAGAGATAATAGAAAGAACGATATTGCTATCACTATTTTTCTCTATTTCTTCATTCTCTATTTCTTCTTCAATCATTTTCATATAGTCAATTTGGCTATTGTTTTCTTCGGTTTTAAATGTTTCAGTAGGTTGCGAATATACTAGTTTTGAAAAAGCAAATACGCATATACCAAAAATAATAATAATTGTACCAAAATAAAATAATAAAATATTATGAAACAGGATAGTTAAAACAAATAAAATAGATCCTATGGCGATACTTATACCTGAAAGAACCATTCTAATAAAGTGATTTGCTTCTTTTTTATACATAACCTACTCCAAGTAAAAAATATTTCCAACGCGTTTGTATTTAGGCGCGTTTCTTTTCTTTTTCGGGTTCTTTTTCAATGCCGAGAAGAATATCAATTGCGTCTTGCATTTCTACTTTTTTTCTATAAGCCTTAATTATTCTTTGTTCATGTTCATTTAAAAAAAACGAATTAATCTTGTTATTGCTTAATTCGTCAAGTGAAAAACCCATACAATGGACTACACTCATTACCAAAGTTAATCGAGGTTCTCGTGTGTTTCCTGAAAACAATTTATCAATAGTGCTTTTGGGTTGACCAGTCTCATTGGCTATCTGTTGAGAAGTCTTTTTGCAAGTCTTTTTCATTTCTTTTAAAACATCTAACCACATTATACTCACCGTCCTTAATCGAATAATATCACTTGAGGAAAAGAATGTCAACATATTTTTTCCAAATATGGAAAAATATTTCAAAAAAGGCTTGACTTTTTCCTTAAATGGATATATTATATTATAGGAATATCCAAATTAGGAAATTTAATGAAAGGATATGTTGAATATGCAGAACAAAAACTTAATTGCAGAAATGGCAAGAGCAAACCTTAAACCTCATGATATAGCTATTGTTATAGGTCGAGATGATAGGACCGCAAAAAACAAAATTGACGGTTCTAGTGAATTTACTTATCCCGAAGCGGTAAAGGTTAGAGATAAGTTGTTCCCGGGTATGAGACTTGAATATCTATATGCGCAGTAAATAAGTCGCCAAAGTTCAAAGCGCTTGAACATAAAGCTATAAAAGAGGTATCGTTATGAGATTATCAAATGACACAGTATTATGTGACTACACGGTTAAACTTATGGATTTAGAAGAAAAAAAGGGACTGTCAGGCGGGGAGCTTGTCTACCGTTTTTCTAATGACGTTATGAGCGGAAAATCTCCCGCTGCAGCTTACTATATAACTAAAGCTCGTGCAATACTGGGCTTGATTTAGGGGGATACCATGCACGGAAAAAACAAAAAAAGCCCTTTTATAAAAATAAAAAGAGCTTTTAGAAGAAGTCAACAGATTAGACATTGTTTTGAGCGTGAAGAACTGAAAATCAGCCGATTAGGTTATCTATCTTTTCCACTAACTTGTAAAATTCTGGTGTCAGACTTTTTTCATCAACGACATCTTCATAATGAAGCAGAGCGGCGAGCAAAACAGAATACTCCTGCTTTGTAAACATCGTCAACGGATTAAGAGCTTCAATTTTATCCATTATAGAATTTAAAAGCTTCATTTTTACATCAAATTTTAACGGAAGTCGATAATCTGTAGTATTAAATGCAGCGTAATTGGCGAGTGGTTCAAAAATCATAGCAATTTCACTTTCGTTAAATATGTTTTCTACTTTCATATAATCACAACCTTTCTTAAGGTGATTATAACAGAAAAAAATATAATATTCAACATAAAACGAGGTGAGAGAACATGTCTTATTCAGATTATCTTCTAAAAAAACACGAAATAGTTATGGAAGCATTGTCAGAAATAAAACTAAAAAATGAATTAGTTGTTTATGATAATGCAGAAACGCTTATAAATTGGGCTGACTCATTTGCTGTAAAAAGAAAAGATGTTTTGCCACATTTTGATGATTTAATCTCTTATGGATATAGTGTGGAAAGCGCTAAATTTATTATTAAAGGAAACCTTGGGCATGAGGTAAAAAAAGTTTATTGACGATCTCACAAGGCATTACCGCGAAGAGCAACGTGACTTAATATAAAGAAGGTGAATACATGAACATTCTAATAAACCCCGAAACAGGGAAAGAGTATGTAAACGTACCTGTTAAGGTCGCCGCGGAATATCTCGGTATCGCCCCGGGGCTGGTACGGTACGGACTTATAGAAAAGTCGCTGCCGATCGGCACAGCCGTTTCACCTCAGACCGAGGGCGGGAAATTCAAGTTCGTTATTCCGCCCGAACGCCTAAAGGCATATAAGAACGGCGACGATATAAAGTTCGACATAGCAGCGGAGAAGATTCTCCGATATATCGAGCTGAATAAAACAGCATAGGGGAGGTACTATGAAAATCATATGTAAGCTCGGGCGCCGCCCGGGGTGGCTGGCCGTGATGTGGGGCGTTCAACTTCTATTTTTAGCGCTGTCCGCGCTGGCAACGGTAGGGCTGATTATAACAGCCGTCTTTATGTAGGGGGCAGTTATGACAACAATGTTAAACGCGCGGGATCCGATATGCCTGAACATTGGGACCGCGGACTGTTTCGGTAAGGACGCGGGGCGGTGCAAGTGCCTCAACAGCACCAGCTTTAAGCACCGTAAAGACCGCCGCTGTCCGTTCTATAAGCCGAAAGAAGTCTATGAAAGAGAGAATAAGGAGAGGAAAAAGAAATGAAAAAGAAAAAAATTATATCATTTATCGTTATAGGTTTCTGCTTACTGGCTACGGCGTTCGTAGGCTCAAGCTGTAGCAGTTGTGAGCGAGGCTGTAAGAGTATTTCAAGCGACATAGACGGGGGGCTCTACCGTGTAGTTAATGTTTATGATTATCGCGGAAAGCTCATCGCCACTCATGAGGGGAAAATGGATATACAGTCGAATGAAAGTAAAGTCCTCTTTGATTTAAACGGAAAACGCTATATCTACTACAATGCCGTTGTTGAGGTTATTGAGAAATGAGAGAGATACTATTCCGCGGTAAGCGGGTTAATATTAACGACAGCTATGTTATAGGCAACATCCACGACAATCCCGAGCTGTTGGAGGTGGAGTGATGGCAGAAAAAACACGACGCTCTGAAATAACCGCCTTCCTTAGTGAGTTACTAATAACAACCCGCTTGTCAGGGATAGGGAAACACTATGCCAGCGAAGTCACCCTTGATTACGGACATAAGAAGGGGGAACCAAAACGCATTGATTTTATGCAGTTTAAACCTGCAAATACCTATTCTATATCAGGTATCGAACGTGGTGAATTCATAGGATACGAAGTTAAAAGCTGCATAGAAGATGTCTTTAGCGGAAATGGGCTAAATATTGAATGTGACCGTAATTACATAGTAACCACAATGGATACGTGGAAAAAGTTAATTGAGCTGGAGCAGAACAACAAGAAAAAAATTCCTTATGAATTCGGGGTTATGGTGTCTTGCTATAAGGATAAAATCGACGAATTTTACAATCCAACTCCGCTGATAGAGATGGACGGATGGAGATTTGAAGTTGTTAGACCTGCACATATCCAGTCCAGAAAACGCTCTATTTCGGAATTGCTATTCTGTATGTTAAGATCGGGGAGGTAGAGTGATGATTAAGATAAAACCTTGTCCGTTTTGCAATAGTCAAAACATTGTATACGGCGCAATTTGGAGTTATAAGTACACACCACATGGATATAGAATGATTTGTCAAGACTGCGGTGCTTTCTCTGGCGACAAAGGAACAAAAAGAGCTGCAAGAAATCTTTGGAATAGGAGAGATTATAATGGTAACTTGTAAAAGCTGTGCAAATTTAGGGTTGTGTAAAGCGTGGGCTGAAGCATTAAATAACGAAGTCAAAGAGATTGGTAATAAAGTCGGATTTATAGCAGCACGTGTAGATTTTGAACAATTTGCAAAAGAGCAAGCACACGATTGTCCACATTTCAAAGACCGCACACAATTTGTTGAGCTGCCGTTTTCTTTTGATAAGAATCTATATTTTATTTCTGATTATAATCCAGAAACAAGAACAAGAGACGGAATAAACAGAATTTTTGAATCTCAATCCATAGCGCAGATTTTTAGCGAGCGTTTTCCTATTAAGCCAGCTGTAAAAATTCATACCGTTAATTTTGGTATTCACGGTTTTTTTCCGGATGATTATGATTTACTGTATCCTACCAAAGAAGCCGCCGAACAGGCGTTAAGGGAGCGGAAAAATGGGACTTGATATTGTACCCGTTTCATTGGCTGAAGCTAATGCTTTTGTAGAACGATATCACAGACACCATAGACCAGTTGTAGGACATAAATTTTCTATCGGTGCAACAGACGGTAAAAATATTGTCGGCGTTTGCATAGTAGGCAGACCTGTATCGCGGTATCTCGATGACGGATTAACTTTAGAAGTGACAAGATGTTGTACTGACGGCACTCAAAACGCTTGTAGCATTTTATACGGAGCGGCGTGGCGAGCGGCGCGAGCTATGGGATATAAAAAAGTGATTACTTATATTCTCGAAAGTGAAAACGGAGCAAGCCTGAGAGCTAGCGGATATAAGTGTATAGGTAAATGTGGCGGTTTACGGTGGACAGGCAAGCGAAAGCCAGAGGTTGATTTATACCCAGCGCAAATGAAACTTAGATTTGAAAAGGAGCGTAAGTTGGAACAATAATGAATAAATACTGTAGGTATTGTGCTTACTGCGTTTTAGGAGATTGCTATTATTGTACTTCTAAAGACAAGGTTTTAAATAGTGTCAATAAAGCTGTTAATTGTAAAGATTATGTAGAATCCGAGTGTGGAGACGTCGAAACGGGGAAGAAATATAAACCGAGAGAAAAAAAGTCAAATAATAATCAATTAAGCTTATTTTAAAGAAAGAAGGTATATAAAATGAAAATCAAAATCAAAGTAAACAAGGACGGCAGAGTTAAGAGAATCAAGTCGGATATCCCGATTGACTTAGCGCGGTTCTCGCTTGAGTGCGTAGCCGGAAGGCCGCGGCGCTATATAATCAAGCGTTCAATTCATTCGAGGCTTTTCGCCCGGTTGAGCTCGGCAGCGGCAAGAATCGGATATGTTCTTAAGTCAACCGCAGCGGCGTTCATAGTTGCCTGCCACAGCAACGGTACCCGCGAGGACGTTCCGCGACATCAGAAAAGCGAGGTCAAGGTATGAAAATTAAGGCAAAAAGAAAAGCCCGCCGCAAGGCTGCAACCTTAGCGACGCGCTCAGTTAAATATCATAATCCTATTATAACGCGCCGCAGCGGAAAAGTCAACTTTAAGCGGTGCGGAAGGAAAGGAGCCGGCTAATGACTACGAATGAACTTAAAGAAGCTTGCCTCGAGCGGAAGCGAGTTATAGTCCGCCCGAAGAACGAGGACGGAAGCAACCGCGCTGCCTGGCGCGGACATCATATCGAGGCAGTTGTACATAAGCCTGATTATAGAACGGGCAAGTGGAAGCCCTGCGCCGACGTAGCTTTCGGCGACGACGGCGATTATACAATATATCACTCTATCCCGGCTGAGTGCATAGAGCTTGACGATAATCCTTACGGCGACGGGTTCACTATGTTCAGAAATTATAAGGAGCAGTTGAAAGCTGAGCAGTTAAGAATTTCAGGAGGTTAAAATGAAAACGAAATCAATAATTTCCCTTTGTCTTAAAAGTAAGAAAATGGCGGTCTTTTCAGATAAAGACAGGAAAGCACAATGGCTTTCAAGCGGTGACGCTATGTATTTAATAGACGGCTTACCGGAGGTAACAACCGAGATTCTTTGTGTGATGTATGATATCTCGGATAAAAACAAAGAGAAAATGTTGTTAAGAGATAGTGTATTTGACTTAACACATATATCAATCAAAGACGTTGCAGACAACGAGTTTTCGGCTTGTCCAATGGATATTTCGCTGAAAGTCGGGGCGAACATCCTGATTCCATTCGAAACAGAACTCGGTGTGTTTTTTATAAACAGCGAGTATTTGAAACCGTTTGCTGACTCCAAATATGAAACGCTTGTTTTCACACTCAGACCATCTGAGACAAAAAACGAATACTATATTGCTGTGAAGCGCGGGCTGCTGCTCGAGGGTATAATTACACCTATAAAAACTACAGATGATTTTGTGAACAAACTCGGAGAGATTTGGAATCTATCATCCACCGCGCTTAAAAATACTAAGGAAAAAGAGAATGGAACTGAGTAGATAGAGACAGCAGAAAATCAAAACGGTATCAAGCTCCCGCGCGGCTTATACATAAATTATCCGTTATAATATTCACACAAGCCATTCGATGTTTTCTTACTTCTTTGAAATACAGTTACTCACCCGGGCGCGGACGGGTGAGTTTAAAAATATTATAAAGAGTATTTAACGGGCTTGTAATCAATCCTAAAGTTATGACGTTTGAGAGGTAGTCAATGATTCGCAAATATAGAGAAGTCGCCTATTATCAGAGAAATAATTTAATAGACTTGCTTTTCTATCCTGAATATAGCTTGCCAAAAACAGGAAAGCGAAGAAAGAAAAGCAAAGCAACATCCGAGGGACAAGCGAAGCTGAATAAAAAGAACTCGGATTCAAAGCTTATCCGAGAAGTAAACTCAACTTTCACCTCGAAAGACATCCGACTTGACCTGACTTACGATAATGAACATCTTCCTGCTTCTGTAGAGGAAGCCGAGAAAGAAATGAAAAAATACATAAGACGACTGAAAACCGCCGCAAAGAATTGCGGGATAAAAAAGTTTCAATATGTCTGGGTTACAGAAAACGGCAGCGGTAACGGTCGCCTGCATCATCATATGATTTTAACAGGCGGAATTCCACTCGATGTGCTTGCTGAAAAGTGGGGGAAGGGTTATACAACAGTTAAGCCGCTGCAATTCAACGAGACAGGTATTGAAGCTCTCGTCAGATATATGCTCAAGAATCCCGTGTCGAGCGGTAAGGTGAAATATCATAGCTCAAGAAATCTGAATCAGCCTGTTAAGAGAACACGCTCCGGCAGAATCTCTCACCTGAAGGCTGAGCGGATTGCGAGCTTTACGGACTTTTCTGTAATTGAAAAGTTATACCCGGGCTACAGGATAGTAGAACTCAGTCCTTTCTACAACGATGTGAACGGCGGATATTATTGTGAAGTGAAATTGTTCAAAGAAAATAGGAAAAAGGCAAATGAAAAAAAACAACGTGCGGGACTATATAATCTCGGCGTTTAGGTTCTATGCCCGAATGGGAGAACCGGACGAAAGTGAGATTAAAAAACTTACACACTTAACCACAGCGGAACGGCTTGACTTGTCCGCTGTTGCCGGTATGCTCAACGCTCTTTCGGAGAGGGGAGATATATCAGCTCTGGCAGCGGTTAGGGAAATTTATTTTACCGAAGCCGATAAAAAACTCCGACGGAATGAAATATCGCAGCGGGTTATTCATTACGCCCTTGAGAATTACACATCCGACCGAACTGTGTGGCGAAATCTCGAACGAGCGTGGAAACTGTTCCTCAATATTCGGCAGCTCAGAATTGAATATTATTAAATCGCGTATTGCTGTAAGTTGTCAGTAGTACGCGATATTTTTTTACTATAATCGAATTATGATAAGAAAATGTGTAACTGTAGCGTGGCTTAAAGAACTTATCCGCAGCGGCGACACATCGCCGTTTTATCATACAACACAGTGGATAAGACTCCGCAAGCTTAAGAGAAAGCTTGCACATAACGAGTGCGAGCGTTGTAAGCGCAGGGGAATAATTCGGCGTGGCGTTAATGTTCATCACATTAAGTATCTCAAAGAGTTTCCCGAGCTCGCGCTTGACTTAAACAACCTCGAATGTTTATGCGATCAATGCCACTACGAAGAACACCACAAGCGCGAGATGATTAACGAGGAGCGGTGGTAGGTACCCCCGGGTAAAAAATCGGGTTTTTTTCACACGACACGACAACGACGCCCACCCACGACAAAGGAACTCTCTCGCGCGCGTGAGTAATTTTTAGGCGGTTTTCCCCCGGAAAGGAGAAGAAAATGGCTATATCTTTAACCAGAGTTAAAGCTTCCTTGATTGAGCAACTTGAAGCGAAAGGCGCTGACGTTGACTGCCTTTTAGATGTTGTAGACACTTATATGTTTTACACAAAAAAAGAAAGAGCTATGCAGGCTGACATAAATAAGCGCGGACTAAGATATGAAGCCGTTTCATCCACCGGAAAGAAATACGAAAAAGATAACCCGAGTGTCAAAAACGCGGTGTTATACAACAAGCAGCGGTTAGCTATCCTAAATCAGCTCGGATTGACTATCAAAGAGGTAGAGGGCGACACCTATGATGAACTCTAACATTCAAGAATATATTAACATCGTTAAAAACGGTGAATTTCTTGTATGTAATGAGCAAATCCTGCTTGTAAAACACGTCGAAAACTGCTTCGAAAATGAAAATATATACGTTGACGAGGAGCAGCTTGAGAAGTATTTAAATTTACAAAAATACTTTAATTTTGACCTGTTCCCGTGGGAAAAATTCGTTTTCACTCTACACAATTGCACCTATTCCGCGCCGGGAATTTTACGCTGGCCTAAGCTAATTCTTATACTCGGACGCGGCAGCGGAAAAAATGGTTATTTAGCGTTTGAAGATTTCGCGCTGACTACTCCCGTCAACGGAATACGAAAATACGATATAGATATTTGTGCGACCTCTGAGGACCAGGCGAAATGTTCATTTATGGACATTCACGAAATGCTCGAATCGCGCAAAAACAAAATGCAAAAGCACTTTAAGTGGAATTTAACCGAAATCACAAATCTAAAGACGAATTCCACAATCAGATATAGAACATCGAACCCGAAAACAAAAGACGGCGGGCGCCCGGGTAAGGTTGATTTTGATGAGTACCACGCATATGAAAATTATAAACTAATTGACGTCATAACAACAGGACTTGGAAAGGTCGCTATGCCGAGAATGACTATCGCGACAACAATGGGAGATATCAGGGACGGTCCCTTAGACCATTTGCTTGAGGATATGCTCTCGATTTTAAACGGAGTTATTCCCGACAACGGGCAGCTGCCGTTCATATGCCGCCTTGACGATGATAAGGAAATTGATGACGAAAAGAACTGGCATAAGGCTAATCCGTCGCTCAGATATTTTCCGTATCTTCTCAACGAGTTGCGCAGCGAGTACATCAATTATAAGCGCGACCACCTCGGGAATTCAGCTTTTAAAACAAAGCGAATGAACCGTATCGGCAGCGGCGTCGCCGAACCTGTTGCCAAATGGGAAGATATAAAGCAGACTAATCGTCCGATTATCGACTTGAACGGAAGGCCTTGCGTTTTCGGTATAGACTACACAAAAACAACCGACTTTATGTCGTGCGGATTATTGTTTTTAGTTGATAAAAACTACTACTGGTTAACTCATTCGTGGATATGTTCTCAAAGCCGTGATTTATCGCGAATCAGAGCTCCGCTCAGAGATTTTGAAAGCCGAGGGCTTTTAACATTCGTTGACGGAAACGAGATAGATCCTGAAACGCCTGTTTTTTGGCTTATGAATCAGATGAAAAATTATCGAATAATCGGCGGCGCGTTAGATTCGTATCGCTATAGCTTACTGAAAAAACCGCTCGCGGCATTAGGCTTTGACTGCGATAAGAAGGGCAGAAACAACCTGAAAATGGTTCGGCCATCGGATATTATGCAAATTGCGCCGACAATAACCCGAACATTCGCTAACCACAATATAATCTGGGGCGACGACGCGCTTATGCGTTGGTACACAAATAACGTTGTAATCAAGTACGACAAGAAAAGTAATATGCTTTTTGAGAAGGTAGAGGCTAAGTCCAGGAAAACAGACGGTTTTTTCGCGCTTGCTCACGCTTTCACACAGAATGAAAAGCTAGATAGATATTCCCCTAAACGTATGCAGATAGCGTCTAAGCTTATGGATGTATATACCTGCTAAAAAGAGGTGATAAATATTTCAATTGTAGAATTTTTCAAAAAGATTTTTACCCCCGGAAAAAGAGAAAGCAAGCTCACTTTTAAAGATATAGAAAGCTATCTCGAAAATGCTGAAACGTCAAAATTTTTCGTGACGGAATTAGCGCTGTTTACGGCTATAGACCTTATAGCCCGGACAATTTCAAAATGTGAATTTGTTACCTCACAAAATGGTGAGGAATACAAGGGAGAAGAATACTACCTCTGGAATTATCATCCGAATAAACATCAGACCAAATCGGAATTTGTTACGCAATTCATCTCAAAATTGCTGTTAAAAGGCGAAGCGCTGATTATACAGACATCCGATTTACAGTTATTGGTTGCCGACGGTTTTTCAAAAACCGAGAACGCAATTTCGGATGATGAATACAACAATGTTTCCGCCCGAGGTCATACATTTTCGAAAACATTCAGAGGTTCTGACGTAATCTACCTTAAACACAGTAATGTTGCCTTAACAGGGCTTTTAAGAGCTATGTGCGAAAGTTACGAAGCACTTATGAATACAGCAGAGCAGCGGTATAGCAAGGCGCTCGGGCATAAAGGAATTTTGAATATAGACAGCTTCGCTATGGGCGAGCAGGATTTTGAAGAGAAGTACAAAGAACTCCTTGATATTCGGTTTAATAAGTTTTGCAAGGCGCAAAATGCGGTCTTACCGCTCTATGAAGGCTTTCACTATGATGAGCCCGGCAGCGACGCGGACAGAAGCTCAAATAACGAAATCAATGATATTCAGAAACTCCGCACCGAAGCTGTAAATACAGCGGCAAACGCTTTACATATACCTCCGTCGATTTTGAGAGGTGAAGCTTCTCAGCTCTCGGACGCGGTCGATACGTTTATTGCGAACGCAATTGACACTATAACTAAACCGTTCGCTCAGGAAATCACCGATAAGCGATACGGGAAAAAAGAGTTTGTAAAAGGAAACTTCCTTTTAATAGATACCACTTATGCGAAACACATTGACGCGATATCCTCCGCTAATAACATTGATAAAGCAATAGCTTGTAGTGTATTAACGCCGGAAAAAGCGCAGAGTTACGCGGGAATGTTGCCGAGTAATGAGCCTTTCGCAAAAGAACACTATCTTACAAAAAACTATCAGACGGCGAAAATCGCTGTTGCAGGGGAAGGTGGTGAGAACAATGCTGAATAAAAGGTTTAATGTAAAACAGCAGGGCGAAAACAAGGTCCTTGAAATCTATCTATACGGAGAAATTCAGCCTGATTATGACAGCTTTTTTGGAAAAGTTGAAAGCAAAACCTCAGCTGAATACGTTCAGAAAGCCATCAATGAAGCAGGTCCCGTAAGCGAAATAAAGGTTTATATCAATTCGTGCGGCGGTTATGTAGAACAGGGTGTTGCAATTAATAACATTTTGAAACGTCAAAGTGCGTTTGTTACAGTTTATATTGACGCGTTTGCTTATAGTGTAGCGTCTGTTATTGCTATGGCGGGCGATAAAATCGTTATGCCGAGTAATACAACGATGTTTATACATAATGCTATGTGGGACATTTTTGGGAATTCAAAAGATTTAAGAAAATCAGCTGATGACCTCGATGTAATAAACGAGAGTACAAAGGCCGCGTACCTTGCAAAAGCAGGGGACAAGCTCGATAAGACCTTACTCAATGAGCTTATGGATAAAGAAACATTCCTGAGTGCCGAGGACGCTCTTAAATACGGTCTATGCGATGAAATCACTAATCCCGTTGAAGTTACTGAGGATAGTCAAGAAATCGCCGAACAGTCGCTTAAAAGCCATTACTGTACCGATGGAGCTAAGAAGGCGATTAAACAAGCGATTGAACATTTTGCAGAGCAGCGTAAATCACCACCTGCGCCGCCCGCAAAGAAGCCCGATGATGAGCCCTTAGACAATAAGGACTTTTTTGAAAAATTATCAGAAAGATTTAAAGATTTAATCTAAGAAAGGAAAATTAAAT
This sequence comes from uncultured Ruminococcus sp., assembly GCA_905234015.1. Classification (GTDB taxonomy): domain Bacteria; phylum Bacillota; class Clostridia; order Oscillospirales; family Acutalibacteraceae; genus Ruminococcoides. The sequence continues at coordinate 17,611 of CAJOFK010000014.1, read as the reverse complement.
GAAGAATTTAGATTTTTTAAAGCAGAAACGCCTTGAGCTTGCGAAAAACATGCGCGAGGCTATTGAGAAGAAAGACGACACGCTGCTCGCTACGGCGATTGATACATTCGCCGATAGTGTTGAGCAGAAATATGTTGACTTAGCTGAAGAGGCAACTCAGGCGATGGACAAGAAAATCCTCGTCGAGCGCGGAATCCGTCAGCTCACATCTGTTGAACAGAAGTTCTGGGATGACTTCCGCGACGCCGCAAAGGCAGGAGATCCGAAAGCTGCTCTCAGCGGTATTGAAAATACGTTCCCGATTACATTTATCGAAAGTGTTATCGGTGAGGTAACAACTAATCACCCTTTACTTGCGGCTCTCGATTTCCAGAATACAACCGCGTTAACAAAGTGGCTGTATCACGACGGTTCCGCTCCTCTCGCGGCGTGGGATAAGATTACATCAGCTATTGCTGAGGAGATGGGTGCTTCTATTGAAGCTTTCGATTTCAGCGTTTCTAAGCTCTCCGCTTTCATTCCCATTCCTAAGGACCTTATCGAACTCGGTGCGGCGTATATCGACGCATATGCAAGAGAAATCCTCGCGGAAGCTATCGCTAACGGCCTTGAATACGGCTTTGTTAAGGGCAGCGGTAAGGACCAGCCCATCTCTATGGTTAAAGACCTTGAAGCAGGAGTTATCGGCGGTGTATATCCCGATAAGCAGAAGGTAGCTCTAAACAGTTTCGACGCTGAAGAGTATTGCGGAATAATCGGCGGTCTCGCTCAGCGTCCGAACGGTACATACAGAACTATCACAGCGGTAGCTCTTATCGTTAATCCTAAGGATTATATTACTAAGGTTATTCCCGGAACAACCGTCCGCGCAGCTGACGGCACATTCAGAAACGAGATTTTCCCGTTCCCGACTCATGTATTCCAGACCGCGCAGCTTGCTGAAGGCGACGCAATCCTCGGCGTTTGTGTTAACGGTAAAATCGTTAACTATAAGCCTTTCTTTGCAGGTCAGAAAGCTAACATCGAGTATTCCGACGAGTATCAGTGGCTCGAGGATAACCGCGTTTATAAAACTAAGCTCTTTGCTTACGGCTTCCCGGTGGATAACACCTCATTCATCTATCTTGATATCTCCGCGCTTAAGGCAGCGGTGCTCAAGGTTAAGGTAACGGAGCTTCCCGCTTCGGACGATAACAACAACGAACCCGCAGAAACCCCGACATATACCGAGGTAAGCAACCCCACAGGAAACCCCTCGGAGCAGGGCTGGTTTGAGTTGGTAGGCGATAACTACGTTCTTACCGAGGATACTACTGTTGACGCGGAGAAAACCTATTACACTCTTAACGAGTGATAAAGAATAAACTGGAGGTGGCTTTATGTCGCTGTTAGACGATTGTAAGCGTAAATTGGATATTTTGAGTGCTGATAGCAGTACAGACGAAAAGCTTCAGCTGTGTATCGCAAGCGGCAAAAGGCACCTTCGTAAGTTTAACCCTAAGTTAACCGAAAATGACTTTGAAGATAACGACTCTTTAGCGCGGTTTCTGTTACTTAACTTCGTTCTTTACGATTACAACAACGTAACAGAAGCTTTCGACGATAACTATCGGCGTGAAATTATAGACCTGCGGAAAGAATACGAGGTAAGTCAGTATGAATACTCAGAAGAATGAGAAAATCAAATTTCTTACCTTTAACGACGGCATTGTTAAAGTTTATGAAACAGACGATGACGACTGTATTATTTCCAACTCGGAAAGGCTATTCCGTTTCGGGGATAGAACTGTCGGAGTGAAACGCTTCTACGCAGCATATCAGAACGATATCAACCTTGAACGCGTGATACATATTCCGCGCGCAGCGGATATGACTACCGAAAAGGCGGTTGTTATTGATAACACGCGCTATAAGGTAGAGCAGGTGCAGCAGCTTACCGACACATATCCGAAAAGTACGGTGCTCAGCTTGTCACAGCGCGGTTTATATGAAGGTGAAACCGATGACGTATAGTGATTTTACAGAGCGTATACAATCGCTCGATTTCCCGACATATGAAGCAGATTTTCCTAAGTCAAAAGCAAACCCGGTTGTAGTATACCAGAAGGGCATTGACAGAAGTATAACCTCTGACGGCGTTATTGTTTTCCCACAGGCGGAAATAATAATCCACCTGGTAACTGAGCGTAAGGACGTCGCTTCTCAGCCTAAGCTTGAGAAGTGGCTTAAAGCTAATGATTTCCTCTTTAAAATGTCCGACCGCTACTGGGACAGGGAAAACAACTTCTACATCACGGAATATAGGTTCTTTATTCAATGAAAGAGTTTGATTTATCTGCCGAAGTTCGTGACAATCTCAAAAAGTACAGTGCCGAAATTCAAGAAGGTGTCGTAAAAGAGATTGATATAACGTCGGAAGAGCTGAAGAAAGATTTAAGGCGGGAGAGTCCGCGCCGAAAAGGTACTAAACTGCGCAGCGGAAAGAGCGGTAAACGCTACGCCCCGGGCAGTTACGCGAAAAGCTGGAATACCCGCGTCAGCGAGAAGTCGTTTGCAACCTATGAAAAACAGGTTTATAACCGAAGTCACTATCAGTTAACTCATCTGCTCGAGAAAGGACACGAAGCGAGAAACGGTACCCGCGTCGCCCCGATTGAGCATATAGCACCGCTTGAGAGAAAAGCGGTCGATAAATATGAAAAACGCATAATTAAATTAATAAAATCCACAGAGTAAAGGAGAAAACATATGGAAAAAACTTTAAGGCGTATCGGCTACGCTATGATTACAGCTTCTACTCCTTCATCCGTTACATACGGAAATGTAACTTGGCTCGATTCCGATAAGGCCGGCGGCAGAGAAATCAGCTCGGAGCCTCAGGGTGAACTTCAGGAAGAGCACGCAGACGGTTATGTGGTGCTGTCGTTTAATAACAACGGCGGATATACTCATAATCTCACTCTGCTTGATATTCTTGACAGCGTTGACGCCGACTGGCTTAACAAGATTGTACTTGCAGACGGTACCGTAGTTGAAGTAGCGGATAATAAAACACCGCCTCGCTTTGCGCTCCTCGTAGCAAAAGAGCTGATTAACGGCGATAAGCTCTACAGCGTTGATACCTATTACAACACCGTTGCGAGCCGTTACACTAAGAACTCAAAGTCACAGAAACCCGGTGAGGCTATCGAGTTTGAGTTCCCGCAGTATAATCTTACATCCCGTCCGCTTGAAGGCAGCGGTATCGTACACAGTAAGCAGGAGTGTGATACACTTCCCACTACCGTAACGATTCCCGTACTTCCCAGCGAGGATGACGATGACTAAGACCGTTAAAATCGGCGGTAAAAATATGAGATTAGAGAGTAACGCTTACTCTCTAATCTTGTATGAAACCACTTTTCACCGTAAGTTCTTAAAGGATTACGAAAACATTTGCGGCACCGGGGAACTCGATGTCGTTAATTATATTCGTTTTCTCTGGACGCTGGCAAAGACCGCCGACCGCGATATTGAGGATTTTGAAACATTTACGGAAGGGCTTGCGCTGGGTGATGTTTTTAAAATACTGCCCGACCTCGTTGAGCTTATTTACGATAATCTTAAAACTCAAACCGTAAAAAAAAAGAAGGCGAGGCTTTCGCGCGTTTTCACTTTTCTTCGCTCGAAATTCTCGCGTACTCGACACGCCGAGGCTTAACCGTCTCGGATTTTAAAGATTTAACAATCGGCGCGGTTTTTGATTTTCTTGAAATTCAGGCAAAAATCGACCGTGAAGAGGATATTCATTCCGAAGAAAAGTATTACTATCAAATGCTTAAAATGCTTCCCGTTATCGAGGAGCGTCATAACACATTCAATGAACGCGGAGAGCGGATTATATCCGACAAGCGTTATGATGTGTGGATGAAAACATTTAAAGAGTTGGAAGAAAAATATGGCTAAAACTATTAAAGGTATCACAATTGAAATCGGCGGTAATACCGTTAACCTCGGAAAAGCCCTTAAGAATGCTGATAAAGTTTCTAAAGACCTTAATATCGAGCTTAATAATATCAACCGCTCATTAAAATTCAATCCTAACAGCACCGTTCTTTTAGCTCAGAAGCAGGAAGTATTGAAAGCAAGTATAGAAGCGTCAAGGGAAAAGCTAAAAGAACTTGACGCTGTTCAGCAGGATATTGAGCGCGCTTATAAAAACGGCGAAATTGACGACGGTCAATATCGTGCTTTTCAGCGTGAAGTTGAGACGACTGAAAACAGGCTCGAGGGTTATGAAAAGGAGCTCAACTCTGTTAAGAAGAATCAGGCTGAGTTCGATAAGAAAATCGAGCAGTCCCGTCAGGTGCTCGAGCGCAATAAGACCAGCCTTAAAGCGGGCGTAAAAACCGTCGGTAAGTACGGCGCCGCGGTAGTCGGCGCACTCGGTGCCGCGGCAGGTGCCGCAATCAAATACGCAGCGGATTTTGAGACTTCATTTGCTAAAGTCACAACCTTACTCGATGAAAACACGGTTGACTTCGAGAATTATAAAAAAGAAATACTCGATGTTTCCAACGAAACGGGAATGGCAGCGAACGACGTCGCCACTTCCGTCTATGACGCACTTTCCGCGGGCGTATCATCTGATAAGGCTGTATCGTTCGTTAAGAAAGCATATAAGCTCTCTAAGGGCGGATTCACTGAAATCGCTAAGTCTGTAGACCTCTTAACGACGATTCAGAACGCTTATCAGCTGAGCACTAAAAAAACTACTCATATCAGTAACGTACTTCTCAACACTCAGAACAAAGGTAAAGTGCTTGTCGGCGAGCTCGCTCAGTATATGGGTAAGGTTATCCCGGTAGCGAGCGCTTACGGCGTATCTCTGGAGCAGCTCGGCGCAGGATATGCAATTCTTACCGCCCGCGGTATTAAAGCGGCGCAATCCACTACATACTTAAAATCCCTCTTTGATGAACTTGCTAAGGTTAAATATAACAGCAAGGGCGCGGCAATCAGTCTCGGCGCTCAGCTTAAAGACTTAACCGGTAAGACATTTGCCGACTTTATGAAAGAGGGCAAGAGCGTAGCGGACGTTCTTAACATCCTCTATAAGTCCGTCGGCAAGAATAACACTGCTTTCGGTCAGCTGTTCAGCAAATCAAACGCCCGCTCCGCGGCGCTTGCGCTTATGAAAGCGGGAGTTAAGAAATTCAATACTGAATTAAAGGGTATGAAAAACTCCTCAGGAGTTGCGGAAAAAGCCTATAACAAAATGGCAAACACCGCGGCGCATAAAACCGAGGTTCTTAAAACCAATATTCAAAATTCCGCTATTGCTATCGGCGACGGTATGCTGCCGGTTGTTGAGGAGTTGCTTTCTTATGTTGAAAAGAACCTCCCCGAGATTCAGAGAATGGCGCAGGGGCTCGGCCGTAAGCTCGGTAAGGACTTAAAGTGGATTCTCGATAACGCCGATACTGTTATCGCCGATATAAAAGCAATTATTAAAATCGGCGGCAGTATTTACGCGGCATTTAAGCTTAAGCAGTTTATAACCGCTCTCGGCGAGACTGTTGCCGCTATGCGTATTCTTAAAACAGCTACCGACGCGGAAACCGCCTCTCAGATTGCCCTTAATACTGCTCAGAAAGCTAATGTTATCGGGGCAATAGCAGCGGGTCTTACGGTGTTGATTGGCGCAACGTGGGCAGCAAAAGGAGCTTTTGACGAATATACTAAAGCTACATCTAAGTGGACAACTGAGGAAAAAGCTTTACATAGAGAAATAAAAGAAAATGCTAAAGCGTTAAGCGAAGCAAAAGAAGCGCGTGACGAAAATCTCGCTGGTATCGATGCCGAGTATGGCCATTACGATAGTCTCCGTGAAGAGCTGGATAAAATTGTAGATAAAAACGGCGAAGTAAAAAAAGGCTATAAATCCCGCGCCAAGTTCATCACCTCCACTTTAAGCGACGCACTCGGAACTGAGTTTGAGTGGAATGGTAAGATTATCCAAAATTATAAGGATATTCGAAAAGAAATAAAGAAAACTATCAAGGCAAAAAGGGAAGAAGCAAAGCTTAACGCTTATAAGGAAGACTATGAAAAAGCCGTAAAAACCGCATCAGGAGGTAAAAAAAGTCAGGATTATAAAAAATTCACTGACGCCATTGAAAAACGAAATAAAGACGAAAAAAGATTAAAAAAAGCAGAAAAAGAGTTAAAAAAACACGGCGGAGATAAAAGCGGAGCTCTCGGAACTGGGACAACTGATGCCGAATATATCAGATTAAAAAATATTGTAGACAAAAGAGAAGATGACCTTGAAAAATCAAGAACTGATGTTACAGACGCTTGGAATACATACACTAAAAATAGGGACTTAATTGCGAACTATGAAAAAGCATCTGCTGCTGTTATTGAAGGACATCACAAAACAGCAAAAAAAACATTAACAGCTCTCAGCGAGGAAATATCATTAGCAGGTAATGCTACTAACAAAATTGCAGGAGCGCAGTTAGTCAATCAGTATAAGGAATACCAAAAAAAGTACCTTAAAAAGCTAAAAGCTTATGCTAACGGAGATCAAGATGTTACACGAACAACGGTTACCGAAGCCGAACGTCGGCGTAATGAAGCTATAACTCAGTTGAATAAATATGCCGACAATGTAGGAAAAAGTGCTACCGAAGTAGGCACATATGTTGGAAAAGCTCTTTCATCAGCAGAAATAGAAGCTTTAAGCGATAGAGAAAAAACCAAAGAAAAAGAAGAGAAATTTAAAAAAGTCTATGAGGTAGCTAAAGCTGATTATAAAAAAATAGCAAATAGTTTAAAAAAAGGCGAAGGAGAAATCACAAAAGAACAAGTTGAAGCTGCTAAAAAAAGAAAAGTTGCCGCTCTGAATTCATTAAAAAAATATAGGCAAACAGTAACTGATAAAGCGATTGAAAGTGCGAAGAGCATTGGAAATGCGCAATCTAAAGTCGATACAGAAGATAACAAGGAAAAAGCAAAATCCCGCGGGAAAAATCTTACGGATGCTGTTGCCGAAGGCACAAAGCCTACCGATGAGCAGAAAGACAAGGTTAAAAAGAACTCGAAAAAACTTGCTAAAGCAGCTTCATCGACTGACTTACTCGATTATGTAAGAAAAAAAGCAAGCGGGTTAGGTGCGAGCTTCGCAGCCGGTTTTATCGGAGAACTTCTTATAAAAAGCGCTCTGGCCGCCGAAGCTGCACGCAAATTTATTACAAGTGCAATATTCGGAGCTCAGAAGGCGCAGGACAGTCACTCGCCTTCTAAGAAAACGAAAAAGCTTTCGTATGACTGGATTGACGGTTTTATAATGCCGATTGAGCAGTCTAATAAGGAAGCATATAACACAGCTTACGATTTCGTTAAGAGTGCAAATAAAGGCGCGGCAGCGGCTCAGTCCGCTTACTCTTTTACCGAGCTTTCTAAAGCGCAGGGCGGCAGCTATGATTTTAACTCTGTTATTAACCATAAACTCATAGCAGCGGCGCCGAAAAACTCTAACAACACTCCGAAAGTTGACGTCAGCTCGCCGATTATTCAGATTACATTCGGCGACGTTCAGGTAAACGATAAGAATGATATTAATGATTTATCAGATACAATGTCTCAGCGTATAGCAGCGGAAATCGTATCTATAAACAGGGGGAACGGCGGATGATTAAAGATTTAATCTACAACGGAAAAAATCTACAGTCTTTCGGCTACGTTATTAAACGCAACCCCGGGTACGAAGTCGCCGAGCGCGATATGGATTTCGTTGAAATTAAGGGCGACGGCTCCGCTCTTATTGATAACGGCGGCTATAAGAACGTAGATAGAACTTATGAGGTCAATTCCTTTCCTTATTGGAACGGTCACAAATCAACCCGGCAGCTTGTTCAGGAGTTTAAGGACTGGCTTTACAGCGAATACGGCGATTATAAAATTCTCCGTGATTCTTATAACCCCGGATATTTCTGTTACGCAATCCCGAAACAGTCAAACTTGATTGAGTATAAAGCGGCTAAAATGCTCGATACCTCAATTGCTTTTTCAAGAAAACCGTTTTGGTACTCCGATAAAGGCACAGAGGAAATCGTATTTGAATACGGTACCCCGGTCGCAAGCGCAGCGATTACACTCGAAAACCCCGAGAATATTTCATCCCTTCCTTATATCAAGGTTGAATTCAGTACAAGCGGGGGAGATCTGACAATTTCAAAGTCCGGCGCCAAATGGAGCCCGTTCACCGTTGAGAATATCACAAATAAGATTGAAATTGACAGCACTACCGAGAACTGCCACAACGGCTCAACAGATATGAATCTGAATACAACCGCCGACTACTTTCCGTGGCTGACGCCCGGGGAAAACGTGCTCAATTTTGCCGCGACCGATTTTCTTATAAGCAAAATCACAGTAATTCCGAACTGGAGACGATTATAATGAAACCGCGTTTATACAATAAATCCCAGAGTTGGAAGTATAACGGCTACGGATTCCTTAATCAGTGTATCAGCTGTGAAGTGACAACAGACGACGAGTGCAACTACACAGCGCAAATAAAGGTGCTCCCGGGTGACCGCCTTTATAACCTGCTCGAAACAGGTTTGCTCGTAAGAGTAAAGCCAAATCATACGGATCCTACGCAATTTTTAGAGATTGAGAATATCAAGGTTGATAATCAGGGAATCGCTACAATCGAAGCTAGTCATATTAAAAGCAACTTTTTTAACAACATCCTCAAAACAGACTGCGTTTCAACATGGACGTTAAGAGGTTCGGCTTCCTCGGTTCTCTCGCAGATTCTCTCGAGCGCAATCGTTCACCGGAATTGGAAAAGTACCTCGGATATCGACCACAGCTATTCCGATATTATTGAGCTTTACGGTTTTGACAGTGAGGAAAAAACGCTGGAGATAAAACCGCCGCTCAGTTTTAAAGATGTGTTTTTCGGCGATAACGGCTTTGTTAAAACCTTCGGCGGCGAGTTCAGATTTAATAATGAAAAAATCTATATTTATAAAGAACGCGGCAGCCTAAAATCAATCCCGCCGCTCAGATTCGGCAGCGGTTTAAGCGACTACGAGCAGGAAATGAGCAATTCCGAAATGTACGACGCAGTAGTATTGTATGCTACGGTTAAAGGAGACGACGATAAAAGCTATCTTGTAGTTAACAGCTTTCCCGCAGACCAGTACAACGAAGCTATGGACGCTCTTATCGGGACGAGCTATAATAAGAGATTTCTCTTTGAAGATAGGTCAAGCAAGTTTTCGGACATTACATATGAAACCATAAGCGGGAGCTTAACTCCGGAAGAAAAAGCCCGAATAAAAGAGGTGCTTTTCTTAGCGGCTCGCTTGACCTACAACAATAAGGGGATAACAATTTCACAGCCGAGCGTGAATATTAAAGTCAATACTGCCGACCAGATTAAAAAGCTCAAATATGTAGGGCTTTACGACAGCGTAAGAATTCAGTGCAGCAACAGCACTATTATTACCGAAAAGGTAAGTAAAGTAGTATATGACAGCCTTAGAGAAGTTTATATCTCTCACGAATTCGGCGAAAAAAAGCTTTCTCTGACTGACCTTATTAAAATATAAATTGAAGGTGAAAGAATGATAAAGGTTAATATAGACAGCGCCTATCCGTCAACCGACGCGGCATATTCCCACGAACTCGACCGGAACGGTTCAGATATCCGTAAGGTTGCGTTTTATAAAAACGACCAGCCGCTCGATATCACATCAAACAACATAACAGTAACCGCTACCTTTGTAACGAACGGCTGTCTGGTTGCCGAAGATGTTGAATGTGAAAAAATTACCAGTACAATTAACGCCGTAAGAGTTGATATATCTTCAACAGATGATTACGATATGCTCCCGGGCGTTATGCTCGTTGAGTTTCAGATTAAGACATCAGATAACGGAGTAGATTCGCTTCTCTATCCTTCGTGCGCTATGGTTGTTCATAAGCGCGAATCTATCCGTAACAATGCGCAAGTTACTCCCGAAAGCTACGGCACCGTATCAGAAATCTTACAGGAAGTAGCCGAAGCAAGAGGGACTTTCAATAGCCTTGACGGTAGACTTGACAACATTGAGGTCGATGTTGAAAGCGTTACACAAACGGCTGATAACTTAGAAACCGAAGTTACAAATGCAAGAGGAACATATACCGATGTAGACGCTCGATTTGACGCAGACGAAGCGCAGTTAAATGCTATACTCCCTATTGACTATTCAAAGTTAAGAAGTGATTTACAGCAAGTAATCTCGGGTAAGCAGATACACGTTGAAGCTACAGTCAGCGACCTTGACGATAGTACTTTTAAATCCTATATTGACGCGAAAACATTATATTTCCTTAAATTCACAGGTTTAGCGGCAACAGCTCTCGACGGACACGGTTCGGGTATAATGACGGTTATTCCAAACTCGGGAACTACTGTAAAACGAGAGATAGTATTCCCGACATCTACCAACGAGAAGTATGTTCAAAATGTTACTTTGGGCACTCCTAACACTTATTCTGCTTGGAACAAAGTTCAGACTATTGATTTAAACACTGTTCCTAACATAACCGTATGGGATTACAGCACGTCCGAAACAAATAACTTTATTGTTCCGACTTCATTTGAGGGCAAGCTCGGCGATAAAGTTGTAGTAACTATCGGCACAGGAAACGGCGGAAAAATCTTTACTTTAACAAGGATTATTTCAGGAGTCGGCTCAACTTCGTATTATTGGGAAGAAAATGTCACTTTCGACAATATCCCTAAACAGCTTTACCGCGTAGCTGATTTACAAACTATTTCCACTGTGGCGGCTCTGAACGCTTTAAGTTTTCTTAATGTTAATACAGTCTATCCGATTAAGCTTACAGGCTCCGCGGCTTTGGCGTTCGAGGTTGATTCTGATACTATCGTTGAGTTAAGAGTACTTCCGTTAAGTACTGGTAACACATCTACAGCATATATGCTTAAGCAAGTTTTAACTATTCCCGAGGTTGAGGGCGTAACGTGGTTGCAGAATGTAACTAAACTTGAACAGCAGTCAGAACCGACTTATTGGAGCTGGGAAAAGGCTTATACTCCCTCAGCAAAAACAATAACAAGCGGCTCTACTGTAGCACTTGAAGATAACACGGAATATGCAGGCACTAACATCAACTCACTTACATTAACATACCCTAACGGTGAATTTGAATGTTATCTTACGCTAACCTTTGCAAGCAGCGGCACAATTACGGTAACTCTTCCGACTTCTTCGTATATTGGCAGTGTTCCTGAATTTGATAACGGTGAAACGTGGGAAATCTCAATTAAGAACGGCGTGATTGTTGCAGGTAAAGTTACAAGCGGGAGCTGACTATGAAAAGACGTAGATTATTAATTGCGAATGCTCAGAGCGGCGGCGGTGATGTTCGCACAGAGCTTGAATGTTACGAAGCAGGAACTCAGATTTGTTTAATTAACACCAGAACTTACACTAAAACAAACACTGGTTTTGCAATCGCAGGAGTAGTCCATTATGACAGCGGATATGCTGTTAACGCTTGGTACGGTCCGATTATAGTTTCAAGAGAAGAAACTAACTGTTATTTTAATGGCGATTCATATTACACGATCGATTACGGATTTAAAACATTTGAGTATGAAGGAGAAACGTGGTACGTTTCAGGGCACGATTACTTTGAATTTTTTGATGAAAACAGCGAAGCTTATTTCCCGATTATCAACAATATAGCAAACGGCGGAGAACCTTACCCGAACGTTGACGAAGGCGAACCGCAGGAAACTGAAATTATGGTTCAAGCCGCAACAGATTTACTCGATTACTACTTTAAGGTGATTTAAGGAGAATAAAATGACAAGATTTTATGAATTGATTTCGGAGAGTAAAATAGCTCCCGCTCCTCGACCTCTCAGAATTAACGGCGAGGATGTTTTCACGAATGATGAATCGCTCTATAACGAATACGGTTACTACCGCTTAGAGCGTAAGCCTTACCCGACAGACAGGTCTAAGCAGTATCACCCTTATTATTCTCTTAATGATAATGTGATAGTGCAAGACTGGATAGAGGTGCAGGATGAATAAGCTGACACTTAAAAACAGCCGTCATATAGACTTATGTATGGATGATGTTGTCTATCGAAATGACAACTTAATAACAACAATTTTTATGATCTTTCCTGATAAAATTGACGAATATCCGCGCAAGGATTGCAACGTAGAGTTAAGAGCTATCCTGCCGAACGGTGACTACCTGCCTTACAACATACCGACAGCCGAAGGTAAAGCTTCATTTTTAATTACGAATGACCTTACGGAAGCGGCGCAGGTTGTAAAGTTAATGATGATTATAACGCATAACGGAAACGTTATCGGCAGTACTAACGAGCAGGAAATCAACGTCAAAGAACCTACGAAAACCCTTAAACCGTTAACTCCGAGGGCAGAGTTTGACGAAATTATTGCTGATTTGAGGGCGCAGGTTGCAGATTTAACTGAGGACAAAGCAGAGTTGACCGCTGAGGTTCTGGCTAAAGACCAAACAATATCTGAAAAAAACAGCGAAATCAGCGGCTTAAACACACAGGTTGGAGAGCTTGAGGGCGAAGTATCTAACCTTGAAGCTGAAAATGCTTTACAGGCTGACACTATTAGGGAATTAAATAACAGAGTCCCTCCGCTTGAAACTCCCGACCCTGTTACACCTACAACTCAACAGCAAACTATAAGACCTACAGGCGATAATGTAGGTTTAGCGGCAGTGACGGTTAATGGTGTTACTGCTGAGATTGACAGTAATATTCAGCCTGAGAATATAAGAAATGGTGTTAGTGTTTTAGGCGTCAGAGGAAATGGAGATTTTGAGTTGCAGAAGTTTCTTGCACGAGATACTTTTCAAAATTTACAATTAAACGTTCTACAAATCTACCCATATTTATGTTACAAATATGCGTCACTAAATAGTATTGAATTTTTACAACCTCCTTTGTCAATAGATGAGAGGGCTTTTTCAGGATGCGTTAATTTAAAAACGGTTGTCGTGCCACACGGAACAGAAGTTATAGGACTCTATGTTTTTGATAGTTGCGCGTCATTACAAGAAATTCACCTTCCAAATTCTATAAATCAAATTCAAACGTATTCATTAGGTGGACCTCCATTAAGAAGAGTCTATTTAGAACAAGACTTCAACTCAACTTTATATTTAGGCTTTAGTAATATGATTTTCTCTGTAGAAATAATGTTAGGTATGTTGAATGCTTTAAAAGATTTAACCGGAGAAACAGCAAAAACGTTATATTTAGGTAGTAATTCTCAAAGGCTGGCCGCTGAAGAAATAGCCATTGCTACTAATAAGAATTGGAATTTAGTTTAGAAAGGAGAATAAATTATGCAGGAAGTAACAACTCCCGTAACACTCAGAAAACTTATTCCGAGCGAGGGAATGTGTATTCACAAAATTGATACCGATGAATACTACTATGATTTTGAGAATGAGGTTGCACTAGCGCCTTATATTGGTAAAGACGAAAGTCGTGATAACTATGAGGAAGTGCCGATTAAGGACGTGCCGAGACCTGAACCGCCCGAACCGCCTATTGAAAGTGAAGTAACTCCGTGAGGAGTAGATATTAAAAATGAAAGGACAAAAAATATGAAACTTTATATGACAGAAAATAAGGTCTTAACCTTAGATTCAGAAAATGAAAAAATCTTTATTGGCGAGAACGGAACCGCTGAGCTAAATATCGCCATAACTGGCGAATTTATAAACGAGCTGGTTGATATTACGACATGTGCTGTAGCGCTTAAGGTACAGCTTACGGATGAGAGTATTCTTACATACCCGCTTAGCCTTAAAGAAACAGGGGCCCAGCCGTTTTCGGGTAAAAAGCAGTATACCGCGGCTGTCGGTGTAACTCTCGACATCACAGATACCGCCGGAACTGTTAAAATCTTCTTAGTAATGACTAAGGACGGCGGTGTAGTAGGTAAGACTAATGCCGTTGATTTAGCAATCCTTGATTCTCCCGACGGCACCGACGCAACTCCCCGCGCCGAGCTTATTGCTGAAATTGAGGCGGATAACGAGGATTTTACTTCTATTCGCGAGGCTATTATTGATAAAGGCGTTGAAGTTCCGGAAAATACGCCGACCAGTCAGTATGCTGATAAAATCGAACAGATATCCTCCGGCGGCGGTGATGAGGAATTTGCTGCATTTATCGGAAGAAGCGGAACGTCCGTAGTTGTACCGGCAGAAGTTGGGGAAATAGCAGGATATTCCTTCTATATGTGGGATGGTTTGGAAGAGGTAGATTTATCAAATTGCAATAATCTGGAAACGATTAGCGACCATGCTTTCGATGGCTGTATAGCTTTATATTCAATTAACATCCCTGATACTGTAGAAGCGATAGGCGAATTTGCATTCCACGGCTGCTCTCAGCTGGGGAATATAAATATTCCGAATATTCTTGAATCTATAGAAGAAAGCGCATTCGAAGGCTGTGCGCTTCAGAGTGTAGTTATCCCGAGCTCGGTTACAAATATCGGTCCGAATGCGTTTAAAGACTGCATTCACTTAACCGATGTTTACTACACCGGAACAGAAACGGAATGGGGAGATATCTATATCGAAGAGAACGCATTCCCGGCTGGCGTCACCATGCACTATGAGTATTCTCCGTCATAATCGAAAGCGAGGCAGAATAATGACTGTTGACATAGTTCAGCTCGCTTCGATTATTGTGGCAATAGGGACAGTAGTCGGAGCGATAATCGGCGGTTATAAGATTTTCGAGAATATTAAACGCAGCGATGAAAAGCATGAGCAGGAAATCCGGAAGATCAACTCAAAAATAAAAACAATGCAGAAAGAACAGGCGCTAATGTGTTATTGTATTAACGCAATTCTTGACGGTTTAAAACAGCAAGGTTGTAATGGCGAAGTTACAAAAGCTCTAAAAAAAATGAATAAGCATTTAAATAATTCTGCCCATGAACAGGAGTAAGAAGATGAAAAGATTCTGGAAATGGATATGCAAAACGAAAACAAGAACTCTTTCTTTATGCTTTGCAATTCTTTATATGATTGTTTTCGACGCGGCAGCGCTGGCCGTGAACTTTAACGGCGGCGCTGTTCAGGGCGAATTAATCTGGTGCAATTTCGCGGTGTTGCTTCTTATTATTGCTATTTCGGGAGTTTTAACCTTAAAAATACCGAAAGTCAAAAGCGTTAAATTAGGCGAGGTCGAGGTTAATATGGGAGATAACAACGATGAAAGCGATTATGACTCCTAAAGATTACGACGCTTGTTATAAGAAAAGCGCGGAAATCGGCTTATTCAAAAAAGGTGAAGATTGTCAGGGCGAGTTCGACCACCCGGGCAGGGTATACCGTAAGTGTCTGCGCTGCTCCCATATAAGCAAGGATATTCTGAAAAAAGAACTTTTCGAAAGGATAAAATGATTATGGAATTTATACTTAATAACTGGTACGTTATTCTTATAGTGCTGCTGATTATTGCTTTTTCAATTCTGATTATAGCGTCATATCTCAGCTTACCGAAGGCGCAGCGGCATAAGAAGGTTAAAGAGTGGCTGCTTTATGCCGTAACCGAGGCGGAGAAGGCTCTCGGCGGCGGTACCGGGCAGATTAAGCTCCGATACGTTTACGATATGTTTCTGACTAAGTTTTCTTTTATATCTAAAATAATCAGTTTTGATACCTTCTCCCGGTGGGTTGACGACGCTCTCGAAAACATGAGAAATCTCTTGAAAAATAATAAGGATATCAATAACTATGTGAACGGAGATGAAAAAAATGACAGCTGAACAGATTATTAAAAAAGCGCGGTCGTACCTCGGCACAAAGGACGACGGCAACAATGACGTAATATTCAATACCGAATACTACGGCCAGCACGTCCACGGCGACTATTACCCCTGGTGCGTTGTATTCATTTGGTACATATTCAAAAAGCTCGGCGCAGCGGCTTTATTCTGCTTAGGAAAGAAGGTTGCAAGCTGCGGAGTGGTTATGTCGGTTATGGCGGCTCAGAAACGCAAGTGGAGTGAAACGCCTAAGCCGGGCGACCTCGTTATCTTCGATTTCTCGGGCAATCATACCGCGCATACTCATATCGGACTTGTTACCGAGGTTATAAACTCGACCTCGTTCAAAACGATTGAGGGCAACACCTCAAACACAAACTACACGAACGGCGGCTATGTTCTCGAGCAGACGCGCTATAACCGTCAGGTAAACTGCTTCATCCGTCCCGAGTATGAGGAGAATAAGAAAAAGACCGCCACTCTGATTGAGGACGGCGCGATATATCGTCTCGCTTATAAAGATCCGGTCGGGAAGAGTTCAAAGTGCCTTAAAAAGCTCAAGAAAGGCGCTAAGGTGCAGCTTCTCGAGGATGACGGCTACGGCTGGAGCAAAGTCAAGAGCGGTAACTTTACCGGGTGGATTATGAATAAGCACCTTGACGATAAAGGGCTTTCGGCTTTCCACACCTATAAGCTTAAGGGAGATGTGCTCGCCCAGCCCGTAAGCAATAATAAGCTTGGAAAAGATGTTAAGCTCTTCGGCGGGACCACGGTAACGCTTATTTCCGAAATTGAGAGCGGTACATATAAGGGTATGACCTATATCGGCGTAGGGAATAAGAGATACTATTTATAAGAAAGGATTATTAAAATGAGAGAATTAAACACCATTCAGAAAAGAGAAAAACTTAACTCTGTATCCGCTATGGATGAAAAAGGAAAAGGCGGGGCAAATCATCGTTATTTAATCATCTGCCCCGAAAACGAGAACGATGACAACCCTGTAACAGTTGTTATTCAGTTTCAGGACGGAGCTCGTAAGGATGAAAAGGCTATTCACGGCGTTCTTGATACTGATTTGCTTGAGATTGTCCGCGACAGGCTGAAAGGTTTTCAGGAGGGAGAATTTGCGACAAGAGAAAACGCGATTGCACTCACTCACATCGAAGAAGCTCTTTTATGGATGAATAAGAGAGTAGAGGACAGAATTGAAAGAAATGTCCTCGGAACATATAAAAAATAATACGATGATAAGCAGCGGTTATCCCGTTCCTTATAGCCGCGTTATCATATACGACTATTCAATATAAGTAGAGTAAAGGTTAAGGTGATTCCAATGATTTAAGTCCCCGAGCTGAGGCGGATATACAGTTTATAATGAGTGTAAGGGACAAAACTATATATCAGCCGAGCTCGTTAAACACATAAAGCGATTAATTCGCTGAGCGCTCAGACGTAAGGGCGCTCACTACTACCTTTTTGTATCATAGAATTATTTGAACAACTCCTTTTAAAAAAATACTCCGCCCCCGGTAGCGCCAACTATCGGGGGCGGGGTTCTTAAAATTGTTACACGGTTGCTACAGGTTAATTATAAAAAGCCTCTGAACACCAGTAAATAAGCCAAAGTAATAAAAATACCGTACGACTGTTAATCATGATGTCACTGGTTCGAGCCCAGTTGGGGGAGCCAAAAAAAGTAACGAGTCCATTGGACTCGTTATTTTTTTAGCTCCAACCCAACT
>CAJOFK010000013.1 GCA_905234015.1 uncultured Ruminococcus sp. | reverse complement strand
ACCAGACCGGGGAATTTTTTGCACTTCTTTCGACGCGCACCCGCATAGCGGGTGGTTTATTGTGCCGCTCTAGCGAGCGGCACCGTCTAAAGACATTAAAGAAAAAAACGCCCTGACGGACGTTTTTCTTTTGGCTGAGGAATAGTTCGTTTAGTTTAGAAAAATGCTTCATCTCGAACCGTGGGACATGCAGCATAGCTAAAACGTTCATAAACGCAACGGACTAAAAACAGTCCACCGGACTGTTTTCTTAACGCCCTTTCAAATCCCTATTCTGCAAAAGAAAAAACGCCCTGACGGACGTTTTTCTTTTGGCTGAGGAATAGGGATTCGAACCCCAACAAACAGAGTCAGAGTCTGTCGTGCTACCGTTACACTATTCCTCAATATTATACTGCTGTTCTAACAGCAATATTTATTATATTACAAAATTTAAATTTGTCAATACTTTTTTATCAAATTATTTTTAAATATTCTATTGAAATATTAAAAGATATGTGTTACAATAGCAGGGCTGAAAAAAATTTCGAGGCGTGGCTCAGTTTGGTAGAGCGCTGCGTTCGGGACGCAGAGGTCGCAGGTTCAAATCCTGTCGCCTCGACCATTGTTTAAGGGGCTGTGAAGAAATGAAGTATTGAGCTTCATTCTTCACGGCTCCTTTCTTTCATTATATATCATTTTTTATTTTCTTTTTATTGTTCTTATATCCTTACCGAAGAAATCAAGCCGTTTCGTTTCCCCTATTATTCTTGAAACGAACCGCTGAGTATAAATGTCTTCGAGCTCATCAAAATCAAGATTTGTGTTGATAATAACAGGCTTGCCTAAAAGAATTCGCGAATTGAAAAGATTATAAATTGCTCCGGCGGAGAATTTGTTGGAAAACTCCGTACCCAAATCATCAATAATCAGTAAATCACATTGAATAAGCGCGTCTTCTGTGCCGAAAGCGTTGCTGTCACGGCGGAATTGCTCCTTTTCAAGCTTCGATAATAGGATCGGAGCCGAGGCGTAAATTACCCCGTAGCCTTTTTTTGTTACCTCATTCGCAATAGCTAAGCTGAGGTGGGTTTTTCCGAGACCGGTCATACCCTTCATAAAAATGCTTTCGGAATTTTTAGTGAAGTTTTCTGCATACGTTTTACAATAATCGAATATCCTGCTCATCTGCTCGTACGGTGAACGAGGCAAATCATCATCTTTTTCGTTACTGTAAAGATTTAAATCAAAATCTTCAAATGTTGAAAGCTTAAGCGGTGAATTTTTATTAAGCTCGGCGCAGGCTTCTTCAACCATAGCATGCTTTAAGCAAGAACACATAACAGTTCGGTTATCAGTATCATAATAACCTGTATCACCGCACTTCTTACAAAAATAATCAGGCTCTGTATCGGATACGGAATATCCGTTGGTTTTAAGAAGCTCGCTGTACTCCTGCTGAAGCTTAAGGCTTTCGTTTTTTAGGGTTTCAAGCTCCTTTTTAGTATCTCCGCCTTTAATTACCGCGCGACCTGCCCTAATTGCGCAGGATGCAATTCTATGCTCATATTCACTCGCCTGCGGAATTTCGGTGAAAATCTTATCGCGCTTTCGAGCCGCTAAGCGCTCAGCTTCAAGCTTCCTCTCTTTTATTCTGTTAATAGCTCTGGCTTTAACCTCAGGACTGTATCCCATTAGTACACCTCTTACTCAATTTTCATAAGTTCATCTAAATCGTAGGATGATTTCTTTTTCTTCTTTTCTTTTCTTTCTTTTTTATCCTTTTTCTCGATATCCTCGGGCTTAAAAATTCCTGCCTCATACCAGTTCTTAAGCACCTTGTTGATATAATTCATTGAGAATTTTCCTGTGTTATCAACATTAGTTTCATACGCTTTTCTGAGCATTTCATCAGAAAAACTCCACTCGTTAATCCACCTGTCGGCAAATTCAAGCTGTTTTGCAGTCGGTGAACCCGCGTTTGAAAGACCGAAAACATATTTAATTCGCGCCCAATTCTCATTAGAACGGTTAGTCTGAGCTATACGCTCATCAACAGCCTCAACGTTATTTACACCTTCATCAGCCCATTTTACGCCGATACGCTCTATAGTGCGCATATCAGACTTACCGATGCTGATGCAGTAATTAACAAGCATTACAATAACCTCGGCAGGAAGCCCACATGTATCGTAAAGCATAACGATTACCGAGGTTCCTCCGCTTGAAAGCGGCTTTGAGAGCGAAGCCTCGACTTCGGCGAGTAAAGCCTTAAGACGGCTGTCGGAATTTATAATCTGAGCTGCCGTTATAAAATCAGGCTTAACGGGACGGGTAATAACCGTCTTTTTCTTTTCGGGTTCAGTTTTTTTCTCAGACTTAACCGAGGGCTTAATCTCCTTATCGGAAGGCGCTAAATCTCCCTCAAATTCACACAGCACCTCGCGGTCAATCCAGAACTGAACGCAATCCTTTACATCGTCCTCGTGCAAAGTTAATAAATCGCCTATTTCTTTATATGTATAGCTTTTTTCAGAGTTTCTTAGTAAAAATAAAAGTACCTTGAGCTGGCTTTGTCCGGCTATTTTAAGGTGCATATCAACAACGCTTGACGGTACGGCAAAAATCGAACCCCAGCTTCCTAGTTTTATTCGAACAGACATATTTTCATCCTCTATTAAATAATCTATTATGTAGTATAACACAAAACTCTTTTATTCGCTACATTTTTTAACAATATTTTCTTGACTAAAATAAATATTGCAAATATAATGTAAAAAAGAAAAATAATTGAAGGTGATTTGTAATGAAGTATTCATATATTCCCCGCGGAGTATGCTCAAGACAGATTGTTGTAGATATCGAGGACGGTATCATTAAGGACTGTCAGTTTACAGGCGGCTGCAACGGCAACACAACAGGTGTTTCCGCTCTTGTTAAGGGAATGAAAGCCGAGGACGCGGTTAAAAAGCTGCGCGGTATCGACTGCAACGGACGCGGAACCTCCTGTCCGGATCAGCTTGCTATCTGCCTTGAAATGGCTTTAGCAAAAGAATAAATATGCAAAGCTTTTGTCCTGAGTACTATAACAGCTTTAAGTGCATAGCTAACCGTTGTCCCGACAGCTGCTGTCAGGGCTGGGATGTAGTTGTTGACGAGTTAAGCGAAGCGTACTACAGCAGCGTTGATAGCGAATTCGGGGATAAAATAAGGAGAGTCACCGTTACTGATGATGACGGTGACAGAATTTTTACGCTTAAAAACGGACGCTGCCCGTTCTGGAATAAGGACGAGCTCTGCGATATATACATTAATCTCGGTGAGGACAGGTTATGTAAGACCTGTAAAAAGTTCCCGAGAATTACAATGGAATTTGAGGATTTCACGGAATACACCTTATCTCTCGCCTGCCCCGAAGCGGCAAGAATAATTTTAAGCAGCGATTTTACAATTCCGGACGGAGATTATAGATTAGATTGTCCTGAGAAAGATATAGAATTTATGGAGTTCCTCCTCAGAGCAAGAGAAGAAACCTTTAAGATTTTTCTCGATAATAAAGTATCGTTTAAAAACCGCCTTAAAAATGCTTTTCGTTTTAACCGTGAAATTCAAAACGAACTTTCCCCCGTTTCGGATGATAAAACTTCCGACTGCAGTGATTTAAGATTCATTTTTGATATTCATTCAAGACTTGAATTTATAAACTCGAAATATTCGGAGGATATTAAAGACGCCGCTGATTTTCAACTTTCAAGTAAATTTGACGGCGTTTTTACAAGGATGTCGCTTTATTACATATACAGGTATTACCTTAACGCGTTCGACAGCTCAGACGTACTTGCCGTGCTTAAAAGAATACTTTGCGCTTATGTAATTTGCGCTTCACTAGCGGAAATGAAACCTGATAAAAATATAATAAAAATTATTCAGAATTATTCAAAAGAGGTTGAACATTCCTACGAGAATAATGAGGTTCTTGAATTTTTCTTCGAAAATGATGAAAGATTCTCGGTTAACAATATTATAGATTCAATATAAAAACCGCGTCTGTTAAGGCGCGGTTTGCTTTATTAATTATTTTCAAGTGTTCCGGTGCTGAGAGCTTTAAGATAAGCGTTTATAAATCCATCGAGGTCGCCGTCCATCACCTTTTCAACATTTCCTGTTTCAAATGAGGTTCGATGATCCTTTACCATCGTATACGGCATAAAAACATATGAGCGGATCTGGCTTCCCCAGGTGATTTCCTTTTGAAAGCCCTTAATATCCTCGATTTTATCAAGATGCTCGCGCTCTTTAATCTCCATCAGCTTTGACATAAGCATTTTCATAGCTACGTCGCGGTTCTGATACTGGCTTCTTTCAACCTGGCTTGCAACTACTATACCCGTAGGAATATGAGTTAAGCGGACTGCCGAGGAGGTTTTATTTACCTTCTGACCGCCTGCTCCGGAAGCGCGGTAAACGTCCATTTTGATATCCTCGGGATTAATATCAATATGAATATCGTCGTCGATTTCGGGCATAACTTCAAGAGAAGCGAAGCTAGTATGACGTCTTCCCTGAGAATCAAACGGCGATACTCTTACAAGGCGGTGAACTCCTGCCTCGCTTTTAAGATAGCCGTAAGCATTCTCTCCCTCAACGAGCAAAACAGCGGATTTTAATCCTGCTTCATCTCCGTCAAGGTAATCAACTGTTTTAATCTTGAAATTATGAGCCTCAGCCCATCTAGTATACATACGGAAAAGCATTTCCGCCCAGTCCTGAGCTTCCGTTCCGCCGGAACCTGCGTGGAATGTTAAAACAGCGTTATTCTTATCATATTCTCCTGTTAAAAGAGTTTTAAGCTTCTGCCTTGCGAGCTCGCTCTCAACAGCTTCGACCTCGGATAAAGCTTCATCGTAAAGGCCTTCGTCCTCTTCCTCGTTAGCAAGCTCAATAAGTGCCGCGGCGTCGTCATAATGCTCAACCAGTTTATTATATTCCTCAACAGTACCCTTAAGCGCTCCGGTTTTCTGAAGCACAGCCTGAGATTTCTCTACATCATCCCAAAATCCGGGCTCGGTAGCTTTTAATTCAAGCTGTTCAATCTCGGATTTTAGTGATTTCATTCCCAGAGCATCGGATAAATCGTCAATATCAGGTTTTGAATTTTGAAGTCTGAGTAAAAGCTCTTCGAATTGAACCATTATAATACCTTCTTTTTCATAAAATTACCTTCGTATATTATAGCAAACAAACTCGGTATTGTAAATGATTTTTTCTATTTGCTTTTTTTTAATAAAAATGTTATTATATATTAAATATAAGTTATAGGAGAAGATATGGAGTTTAACGGAATAAAATGTCCCGTCTGCAGCGTTGAGTTTAAGGACGGCGACGATATTGTAGTATGCCCCGAATGCGGCGCTCCTCATCACAGAGAATGTTATGAAATTAATAACCGCTGTGCGTTTGATGAAAAACATTCGGAGGACTTCAGCTACGAGGATATAGATTCAGAAAAAAGTAACGATAATCAGGAAAATGACAGCGTAATATGCTCAAGATGCAGAGCTGAAAATCCGAAAGGCGCGTTTTACTGCGCTCGCTGCGGAATGCCCCTCGGAATGAATCAGCAGCAAAATTCTGATAACAACAACGGCAACGCCGCTTTCAGAAACATGTTCGACCCTATGGCAGGAGTAAATCCCGAGGAGGATATGGGCGACGGAGTTACCGCAGGCGAAATTTCTAAATTCGTTCAGAATAATACTCCCTATTTTATCAGGGTGTTTAACAACATAAAGAATTTTTCAAAAGGCAGATTTAATTTCTGCGCGTTCTTATTCAGCGGCGGTTATCTTCTTTACCGCAAAATGTATAAGGTCGGTGCTATTATAACGGCTGTAATGCTGCTTTTATGGACAGCAGAGCTCTATATTCATTACTGTACCCCTGCCGGTCATAAAATGATTGAGCTTATGAATAATTACTATAATTCAGCCGCAAATTCGACATCATCATTTCAGGAGCTGTATAAGGGAATAATGTCTCTTGATATTTTAAGCCAACTGCTTCTCGGATTGATGTATACGCTGTCAATAGCGCAGTTTGTAATCAGAATTGTAATCGGTGTTAAAGCTAACAGAATTTATTTCAAGCACTGTAAAAGCCGGATTTCTTCAATTAAATCACAAAACACAAATATTACCTCCGAGCTTCAGACGCGCGGAGGAGTAAATACCGCAATCGCGGTAAGCCTGCTGGTTGTTTATTTCGCGATTGAGTTTATACCGTTCTTTTTAACAGGAGGTGTCATATGAAGATTAAAAAAGCGATAATCCCCGCAGCGGGATTCGGCACGAGAGTTCTCCCTGCTACAAAAAGTATGCCTAAGGAGATGTTCCCTATTGTTGATAAACCTACGATTCAATATATCGTAGAGGAAGCAGTTGCTTCGGGAATTACCGATATAATGATTATCACTAACCGCGGTAAGGGAATTATAGAAGATCACTTTGATTACTCGCCCGAGCTTGAGGCTAATCTTGAAAAAAGCGGTAAGGATGATTTTTTACAGGTAGTTAGAGATATTGCTAATTTAGCCGATATCACCTTCATCCGCCAGAAGGAAATGAAGGGCTTAGGCCACGCCGTATTAAAAGCTAAAGCATTCGTCGGGAACGAACCCTTTGCCGTACTTTTCGGCGACGGCGTTATTGATTGTGACGGCACGCCTGCAATTAAACAGCTTATTGACGCTTACGGCGAATTCGGCGAGGGCGTACTCGGAGTAAAAAAAGTACCCGAGAGCGAAATCCATAAATACGGCTCGCTGAAGGTTGAGAATATTCATGATAATATCTTTAAATGTACCGATATGGTTGAAAAGCCTCAAACTAAGGAAGAGGTACTTTCGCTTTACTCGATAACGGATAGAGTTGTTTTACCGCCGAGTATTTTTGAAATTCTTGAAAGAACAAAACCCGGTTCGGGAAATGAAATTCAGCTTACGGACGCTATGAAGGAAATTGCCCGCAGTAAAGGAATGACCGCTGTTGAGATTGACGGCAACCGCTTTGATATGGGTAATAAGTTCGGAGTACTGAAGGCTAATATTGATATAGGTCTTAAGCATCCCGAAACAAAGGATCAGCTTAAACAGTATATCAAAGAACTTGCTAAAGAATTATAATATTTAAGGGTCGGCTTAATCGCCGGCCCTTTATCAATACCATATTTCAATCATTTTAGGAGTACGGTTTTCGTAAACGGTATAGTGCTCAAAACCGCAGGTTTTAGCAAGCTCCAGCCCTTTTTCAATACCCTGCGCAAGATTTTTACAGTTATGAGCGTCGCTTCCCACCGTAATATATTTACCTCCGAGCTCCTTAAAGCGTCTTATAAGGTTAATATCAGGTAAAGTAACTCCCATCCCCTTATAAAGTCCCGAGGTATTTATCTCGAGAGCCTTTCCCCTTCTTATAAGCGTACTGAAAATCTCGTCGATTATCTCAGCGTAATCATTTAAATCAGGCTTAATATCGGTACGCTCGTAAATATATCTCAACGGATAAGTCAGGTGCGCAAGGCTGTCAAAATCAGCGTTTAACGCAGTATCTAGAAGCTCGTCAAAATAACGCTTAAGAAGAACATCAACATTATTTTCATCATACTCAAGGTAATAAAAATCCTCAGTATCCTTAAGGTTGTGAATTGAGCCGAGAATAAAATCAAAATCCGCTATTTTATACGCCTTCTTAGTAAGCTTAGGCATATGCATGGGCTCGCCGAGCTCCATACCCTTAAGAAGCTTCAGCTTTCCCTTAAATTCAAAAGCTAACGCTTCAACATTCTCAACGGATTTTGTAATTGATTTAATCGCGTTTCCGTATACGCTCTTATCACCGAAACGGATTTCGGGAGCTTCCATATGATCTGTAATTGTTACCGTATTTATTCCTCTTTGTACGGCTGTTCTGCAAATCTCCAAAACCGAGCTTTCGCCGTCAAAGGAATTATCGGAATGAACATGAGAGTCGCAAATATTCATCATTCTAATCACCAACGTTAATATAACATAATTTTTAAATATATGCAAATAGATTGAAAAATCAAACTTGATATAGTATAATCATACTTGTATATTATGAAAATCGGAGGGAATTATTTATGAAAGCAATAATTACTGTTGTCGGAAAAGATACTGTAGGTATTCTTGCTAAGGTTTCTACAGCCTGCGCCGACTCAAACGTCAATATTGTTGAGGTTACTCAGAGCGTTCTTAAGGATATGTTCGCTATGACTATGATGGTTGAGATTGATAAGGACAGCATCGGACTTGACGCTTTGAGAGAAAAGCTCGAAAAGGTCGGCGAGGAAACCGCTACTAAAATTCACGTTATGCACGAGGATATCTTCAACAGTATGCACCGTCTTTAATTTCGGTTATACTTATGAAAAGAAAGGCTGTGTAATAAATGCTCGAAACTAAAGATATACTTGAAACTATAAATATGATAGATAACGAAAACCTTGACGTAAGAACAATTACTATGGGTATTTCGCTTCTTGACTGTATGGATGAGGATATAGACAAGGCAAGTCAGAAGGTGTACGATAAGGTATGCAGATACGCTCAGGATCTTGTTAAAACCGGTGAGGATATTGAAAAGCAGTACGGTATCCCGATTATCAATAAAAGAATATCCGTAAGTCCGATAGGAATGATTGCGGCCCCGTGTCAGAGTAAGAATGTTGTTAAATTCGCTAAGGCGCTTGATAAAGCGGCTGATACGCTCGGCGTAAACTTTATCGGAGGTTACTCCGCTCTCGTTCAGAAGGGCTTTGCTTCCGGAGATTACGCGGTAATTGACAGCATTCCCGAGGCGCTGGCGGAAACAGAAAAGGTATGCTCCTCCGTTAATATAGGCTCCACTAAAGCCGGACTTAATATGGATGCCGTAAAAATGATGGGTAAGGTTGTAAAGCTCGCGGCTGAAAAAACTGCCGACAGAGATTGCATCGGTGCGGCTAAACTCGTTGTATTCTGCAACGCTCCCGAGGATAACCCGTTTATGGCAGGCGCTTTTCATGGTACCGGCGAGGCTGATTGCGTAATTAACGTCGGAGTATCCGGTCCCGGAGTCGTGAGAGCCACTCTCGCTAAATACGGTCACAATAAAAGCATTGACGAAATAGCGGATATGATAAAGAAAACCGCGTTTAAAATCACGAGAATGGGACAGCTTGTTGCTAAGGAAGCGTCAAAAAGACTTTGCGTTCCCTTCGGAATTGTTGACCTCTCCCTCGCTCCCACTCCCGCGGTCGGTGACAGTGTAGCTTATATCCTCGAAGAAATGGGACTTGAAAGCTGCGGATGTCACGGTACTACAGCTGCTCTTGCACTTTTAAACGACGCAGTTAAAAAAGGAGGCGTTATGGCTTCTTCACACGTCGGAGGTCTTTCGGGCGCGTTTATTCCGGTCAGCGAGGACGCAGGTATGATTGCAGCGGCAAAGAAAGGAACTCTTGATATAACTAAGCTCGAGTGTATGACTTCCGTATGCTCGGTCGGACTTGATATGATTGTCGTACCCGGTGATATTACTCCCGAGACAATTTCAGCGATTATTGCGGATGAGGCTGCAATCGGTATGGTTAACTCAAAAACAACGGCGGTTCGTCTTATTCCCGCAATCGGTAAGAAAGCCGGCGATGAGCTCAGCTTTGGCGGACTGCTTGGTTCAGGCCCCGTTATGCCGATAAGACAGGGCGACGCCAGCATATTCATTAACAGAGGCGGTCGTTTACCTGCTCCGCTTCAGTCGCTTAAAAACTAAAAATTTAAACCGTCGGTTTATTCCGACGGTTTTTCATATTCCGTATTTAGTTTTCAGCCGTTCAATCTTATTTTTGAACAGCGGAGCAAGAATTAATATAAAGATTACATTTGATACGATATACTCAACAGTAATCGGTAAGGCGGTTATTACAGCAGCTGAAAAACGAGTTATATTAAAATAACCGTCCATCCACATAACCGTCCAGACATCCATAATAAACGAGTAAGCAACTCCGGCGAGAGCACTGTATAATATCAGAATAATTCTGCTTCTTATAAGCTGATTTGAAAGCAGTCCCGCGAAAAAGCCGATTATTCCCCACGAAAACATCTGAAACGGAGTCCATGCGCCCTGACCGAAGTAAAAATTTGAAATTACAGATGATAAAGCTCCGGTAAGAAACCCGAATTCAGCGCCGAAATACATACCCGAAATAACTACAATCGCGGTTACAGGCTTAAAAAACGGAATTGGCGCGAATATAAAACGTCCGGCAACAGACAGCGCGGTCATAACGGCAAGTAAAACTATCCTGCGGGTAGTTTTTTTATGCTCAAAGCTAAGAAAAAACGGTACACAGGCAAGTATTATCAGCGCGCAGGAAATCAACGCAAAGCCTCTTTCGGGAAACATCAGCGCGCCGAATATTACTATCAGCGGTATTAGTAAAAGAATGAATAAGTATTTTATAACGTTTTTAGCCATCTATACACCTGATTATATCTTCTATAGTTACGGCGTTTTCTATAATACCCTTTGACATCTTTGAGGCAGCAGTCGTAAAGAATATATTACCGCCGAAAAACTCTCTAACAGAACCCTCACTTGTGATTTCACCGTTAAAAAGAAGTCCGCACCTGTCTGAATACTCAGCGCAGAATTCTACGTCATGAGAAACTAAAATAACTGTTTTACCGATATCTGTAAGCGTTCTGAGTATATCTCCGAGCTTATCTTTAGCGTATGTATCAAGTCCCTTTGTGGGCTCGTCAAGTAAAATAATATCCGGATCGCTTAGAAGTATTTTACACATAGCCGCGCGCTGAAGCTCGCCGCCGCTTAAATCATAAGGATGGGAATCTAGAAGCTCATTAAGCTCCAGTTTATCGACTAATTCAAGGTTTTTATTATCGGCAGTATTTAAATCATCACTTAACTTATCCTTAGTAAAAACATATTTAGGATTCTGAGGCAGATAAGCTATGCGGGAATTGAACCTTACTTTTCCGCGATACGGCTTTATATTTCCGTTTATAACGTTAAGCAAAGTAGATTTACCGCAGCCGTTTTCTCCCATAAGAGCGTAAATTTCGCCCTTTTTGATATTGAAGTTTAACCCTTTCAGAATATCTCTGCCCTGCTTTTCATATCTGAAGAAAATATTCTTGCAGGATAACGCCAAATCGTTATGTTTTAATTCTAAATAGGAATTATTATCACTGACTTTAAATGAAGAAAGAAGCTCTCTCCCCTCCTTAACCGTTATCGTACAGGAGGATTCGGTTTTTAATCTGTTGAATAACCTCGCAGGAATCGGCAGAGTAGATTCAATAATACTATCCTTTAAATCAGCGCAAATATCACGGGGAGAGTTTTCAGCAATAATCCCGCCGTTTTCAATACATAATACACGGTCAGCGTATTTAAAAATCTCCTGCAAATGATGCTCCGCTACTATTACAGTTACTCCGAAATCGTCGTTTAGCTGTTTAAGCATATTAATAAGTTTCAAAGCGTAAATCGGGTCGAGCATTGATACAGGCTCGTCAAGAATAATAACCTCGGGATTCATAGCTATAACCGAAGCTAAATTAAGAAGCTGTTTTTCTCCTCCGGAAAGCTTATCTGTTGATTTCTCAATAATATCTGAAAAACCGAAGCAGCTTGAAAGCTCAGCAACCTTTGAACAGACTGTTTCTCTTTTACAGCCGAGGTTTTCAAGTCCGAACGCAAGCTCGGAATACACCTTATCGGTTACAATCTGACTGTCAGGATCCTGCATTATGAAACCAATTTTAGAAACGCTGTCCCTGTCGGAAAGATTATCTATGTTTTCACCATTAAAGAGGATTTCGCCGCTTATCTCTCCGAGCGGAGTTAGTTCTTTTTTTAGCATACGCAGGAGAGTTGTTTTTCCCGAACCGGAGCTTCCGATTAAAAGCAAAAACTCGCCGCGGTTAATTTTAATATTAATATTTTTAAGGGCGTAATTTTCGGATTTATTATACTTGAAGCTCAGATTTTTGATATTGAATATTTCCACTTAACGCCCTCCTTTAGCTCAATTATAAACGGCAGAAATGATAAAACAGCAAAAGATATTATTCCGATAACATTAATTGAATTTAAAGTAAAATTAGGATAAAACTCAAACTCTGTTTTAAATAAAACACAAATAATAAAAGCCGATATAAATATCAGTAAATAAACTAAATCACGAAGATTAAACTTAAAACGGTGATAAAAAGTACGTCCCTTAAGCCCGTAGCCTCTTGCCTTCATACTGTCTGAAGTTATAATCGCGCTTTCCATACTGTCGGTAATAACAGCGGAAAAGCTGTTTAAAAAACGTTTCATACCCAAGCGATATGAACCGTTGATTTTTGAAGCGGTATTAATTTGCCTGAAACTTCTTATAAACCCCGGAATAAACCTTAAAGTCATTGAAATAACGAGAGCTAAGGACGGAAAAATCTTTCCGAACAGGTATATTAACCTTTCGCTGTCGAAAACCATATTAAAGCATTTAAACCAGATTATAACGCCGGTAACAGTAAAGCCCAGCACTGCGCCGTAAATCAGCGCTTCAAGCGTAATTCGGTTATCGTTAATAAAAAACAGGATTGTAGCTCCGTTATGAGAAAAAAGCGGATTTGTAACAGTTATAAGAGCAAAAATAATAAGTTGAAAAATTAAACTCTTAAATACAGCTTTTTTATCAAGAATCGTAAGAGAAAACAGAAACGCTCCCAAGTAACCGATAATTAAATAAATCGGATTAAAGGAGAAAATAATTATAAAAATGATAAAAAAGAAGCAGAAAAAAGATACAGCAGGGTGAATATTTTTAAAACTGTTCATACTATTCCCCCTTATATCTGTTGCCGATATCCGCACCTAAATCACAGGTATAAAGCCATTCAATTTTATCCCCGTTATTAAGCTTATAAGCATTACAGCCTACGCTCGGAAATTTACCGTTAACCCTGTACTCCCAGCCTGAATGCTCGCCGCAGTCAAACTCATAAAGGTAGTCTATCCCCTCTATATATAAACTGTCGCCGGAGCCCGTATATTCAAACTGAATTTTATTATCCTTACAGGCGTTTTTTAAAGCGGTAAATACTGTATCGCCCTTATTAAAGTTAACTTTATAAGAGTTAAGTATATCGGCATTTTTTCTTTTTGAATTTTTATATTTCACCGCGGTTTTACAATTAACGGATATAACCGCGGTGAGCTTTCCCGAGCTTTTCTCGTTATAATAATCGTCAACTGATTTAACAGAACAGGATGACAATAATAATATAAGCGACAGGAAAAGAATAAGCTTTTTCATCTTTTCCCTCCTGACTTCAGGAAAAACAAAACTATATACGCGCAAATCAGTATAATCGAATTAATATACAACGGCGAAGTTGAAGAATTTTCAGTTTCGTCTTTCGGATTATGGATATCATATCCGCCTATTGTAAGAACTTTTTCATCGGAAGTTTCCTCGGTTTCAGTCTTGGATACCAAGGGCTTTTTCTTACTTACACTGCTCTTATCAGTTTTTTTATTATTCTTAACATCGTTTATTTCGGATGTTTTATTTTCCGATACGGAATTATAACTTTTTGATGAAGATTGTTTTTCTTTAACGGTCTTTTGTTTATTAACAGTAGATTTCGTACTTTTAATCTTACTTATAGACTGTTTTATTTTCGAATTAACCGAATGAGTATTCGATTCAATATCATCGGTAAAGTCAAAGAAGCTCTTATTTCCGTTTAGTAATCTGTATACTGATATCATTGCGCAGAAGCTCTGATATGTAGCGATATTGTTTTCCGAATATCCGGTAATATGGCAGTATGCTCCGCTTTGAAGGCGAAAATTATTTAAACCGTCAAGCAGGGTATTTCCGTTTTTTATAAAACGCGTATCGTTTATCGGGTTAATTTTTAGCGAGGTTAATGCTAAAATCACCTGAGCCGTAGTTTCAGCCGTGGGTAAACTTGAGAAGCTTTTATATGCTCCGCTTGAATCCTGACGTTTTGAAAGAATCTCAAGCGCTCGGTTTACGCAGTTTTTTACTTTGCTGTCGTTTTTATACGGAGCCAAGGCTTGAAGTACGATAGAAGTTAAGTCAATATCGGCGCCGTTCCCGAAAAGTGAAAATCCGCCGTTTTCAAGCTCACAGTCAAGTATAGCTTTTATAATGGTATCACGGTTATCTTCCGCCTTATCGGGTATCTTATATCTTTTTGAATCTAGTAATAAAAGAGCATACGAAAGCGAATTAACGCCCTGAGCGTCAAGAGGCTTATACTTTGCACGATTATAAGTAGCGTCAGCTAAAAGGTTTTTACCGCTGATATCGGTTATATCAGCCTTGCACGCGGATAACGCGAGCGCAACACGTTGAAGATCGGTTGCTTTTACGTTGTTAAGACCTTTATCGTAGTACTTTTCAACTGCCGTTTTTAAAGATTTTACACTCTTTTCGTTTTTACAATTAACCTTATATTGAGATAAAGCTATGTAGTACCAGTCGACGTTAAACTCACCTGCATTTTCACTTAACTTATCAAGTATTTCGGAGGT
This sequence comes from uncultured Ruminococcus sp., assembly GCA_905234015.1. Lineage (GTDB taxonomy): Bacteria > Bacillota > Clostridia > Oscillospirales > Acutalibacteraceae > Ruminococcoides. Next base: position 22,195 of record CAJOFK010000013.1, on the reverse strand, counting down.
TGAGTTCACGTTGAGCTCCTTACACTTATATGAAATAACACCCTCAACAGACGCTATTACGCCGTCAAGGGTGTTAACTTCGATTGCATATGCGGTAAAAGGTACAGTTATGGCAAGAATTAACGAAGCTATAACCGTAATAATCCTTTTACCCATTTAAACCACCTATAATATTTTACATAAACCTTTAATTTTACGTTCTTATTGTCTCAACGGTAATAACAGCCTTACCGCGCAGCCGGAGGTATAAAACATAATGAAATAAGCTTAGGATGAGAAAGGTTCTCCGGTGATACCTACTCCGTCCTTAAATTTCGCAAGATATTTCTGAATACAAGTGGCATCTTTAATATTCATCTTGGAGTCGCCGTTAACATCACACCTTGCCTGTGCTTCTGAAGTCATTGAAGCAAGATTAACCATATGTTTCTGAATAAGTGTTACGTCGCCTATACTTATTCTGTTATCACCGTTAGCGTCGCCGTAGATGCCTGAAGCTGTAGTAGGTGCAGCGGTTGCGGAAGGAGCAGCAGTAGTTTGAGGAACTGTAGTTACAGGAGCCGTAGTTGTTTGAGGTTCGGTTGAAGTAACAGGCTGAGTATCAGGCTGAACCTCGCTTCCGCCTGTCAACTCGACTCTGGTCTTAAAACCGGATCTGTTTTCAGAAAGGACTTTTCCGTTTGCGATATAATTTGTACGGGCGTTTACGTCAGCCATTTCCTCGCCGTCAACCATTTTCGTTCCGATAGCGTAAAGACCGTATATATCGAAGTTTATCGTCTGATCGGATGAAATCGAATCAAGTACGGTAAAATGGAATGTAATAAGAACGCCCTCTTTACTGTAATCAGCCGTATAACCGCTCGGCATATATACATATCCGTAGCGCTGCTTTGATGAATCGTAGTTACCCATACCGGTAATATTGGCTTCAGACATTTTTGCGCCGAGTTCAGCTCCCTTTTTTGAAGGAATACGGATAGAATCGTTATCATAATAAAGATACACTTCACCGTCATACATATCCACGTCGGCTTGAACGTAATATTTTATATCGAATGTATCGCCTGCTTTATACATTTTTGATACGTCATTAAATACATTCTGAACACTTTTAACAGTAATTTTATAAGCGTCAGCGGCAAAAGCCGACATACCTAAAGAAGCTGAAAGCATAGAGATAATCAGCAATGCCGAGATAATCATAGCGAGTGATTTTTTAAATAATGACATTAAAACTCCTCCTGAAAAATAAAGTAGGATTACAGGCGATTAAGATTATTTATTTTACGGTAACCTTAAGTTTAAGAGTAACGCTCTTATTGGTCTTAACGGTAATAACAGCCTTACCGTAGTTCTTTGCGGTTACTTTACCGTTTTTACTAACTTTAGCGATACTTTTATTTGAAGATGTATAGGTCTGAGAGCCGTATTTGCCTGTAATTTTTATTGTGAATTTCTGACCTTTTTTCAAGGAAACGCTTTTCCTGTTAAGCTTAGGATTCTTAACTGTTACTTTAAAGGTCTTGCTTACCTTATTGTTCTTAACGGTAATAACAGCTTCACCCTTCTTGAGAGCGGTTATTTTGCCGTTTTTATCAACACGCGCAACACTCTTTCTGCTTGAGATATAGGAAGTATTCCCTACAGCGTTTTTAATATCAGCCTTAATCTTATAAGTCTGAGCAACATAAAGTGTCTTATCCTTAGGAACATTTACAACCGTATCGGGATTAACAGCAGGCTCAGTAGCTTCGGGCTCTGAGGCAACTGTCGTGGGTTCAGTTGACTCTGTTGCAGGAACGGTTGTTTCGGGCTGTGTGACAGTTGTTACCGGCTCAGCAGTTTCTGTTGCGGGAACAGTAGTAGCGGGCTCGGTTGTCTCAACAGCTGACGTAGCCTCGGAAGCCGCTGTAGTTGCTTCGCTTGCGCCTGAAGTAAGAGATACCATATAATCGGCAGGAAGTCTTCTTACCATAGGAGCACCCTTATCGGACTTTTTCTCAATCTGAACGTTAATTTCGTTTTTATATTGAGAAGCTTCAAATGTAACAGTACCGGCAGCATCGGTTTTAAACTCAGCGCCGTCTAACGTAACGTCAGCGTCGGTAATCGGAGCCCAATCGGATTTAGAGAGCCATTCGCCGCTATCATCCTGATACCAAACCGTATCATAACTTGAAAACTTAAGAACGCCCTCGCTTGCCTTTGAGGAATCTATAACAGGAATCTGGCACGGATAATCGCCGTAATATAAAACAACCGCGTCACCGTTTTTAATCTGATATTCACCGATACCTACCATCGGAGTTTCGTCGTTAACGGTATACTGCCATCCGTCATATCCGCCGAATTTAGCGTTTTCCTCACCCATAACAGACGTGATGAAACCGGTGTCGATACCGACGATATTAAGATTGCTGTCGCTGTTAGCTTTAGTTAAAGCGTCTGCAATCGTTAAATTAATCTCATCGCTTGATTCGATTTCAATATCAGCGTCGTAAAAATTCTTATCAATACCCTCAATTCTTAATGAATAAGAAAGTGTTGACGCGTTTACCGCTACCATAAAGCAGGAAACTAAGAGTAATAAGGCGAGTGAAATAGAGATAAGTCTTTTCATAAATATAACCTCCGTAAATAAAATTGCCCTATAAAAGGGCATATCGAGACTTATGTACTGTTTCTTCAATTGCCCAAGAACAGTATATATACGAGTACGGCAGGTCTCCCGGCTTATAGTCATATATTACAAAGCGCCTTCCCGAAAACTCAGTGGCATAATGCTTTCTTTAGACTAATTACGGTAATGGCTGTTGCGGCGGACTCTGACCGCCTTCCCTATTAATCCTCGCGAAACCGTACAAGCAATATTTAATTGAATTAAGTATATCATATTTTTAAATATAAAGCAATATAGGATAAATGGAATAATAAAAAATCATTATAATGGTTCGCAAGAGCGTTTTCTAAACGCTCTTGCGAATCCCGACACTTCTTAAATCAGAAAAACAAGCACCCGAAGGGAGGCATTTCGTAAGGAAGTTGCCTCCCTTTGGCTTTTGTAAAACAGTCGGATAGTTAGATTTGTAGGATATAATCTAAACTTACGGAGGTTTTACAAAATGAAAAACGAAATCACTTACACACAACAAGGCGACTATTTGTTGCCTGATTTAAGATTACCCGAACAACCAAAGGTAGAAATCGGTATTTGGGGCAGAAGGCATGAACGGTATATCAAGAAGTATCATAAGCTTCGCTATTTCAATCTGCTGACGAGTTGCAAACTTACCGCTTATCTCGCAGATATTGACAGAGAAGCAACAGAAATGTTTGACCGGCTTGTGAAACAGCTTGCCGAAAATGAAGGCGTAACTGAACAACTCAAAGCCGACAATCAAATGATGTGGATTAGATGTATGAATAATATACGTAACCAAGTCACGGAGATAGTAAACAATGAATTGATATATGTATAAATTCAATGGGCGAAGATGGTTTTTCATCTTCGCTTTTTGTTCACAAAATTGTATGAAAAATTTGGTGTATAATATACAAAATAATGATTTACTTTTTTTACAAGTCGATAATTGTAAAAACACAGTGGTTAATGCTAGAATATAGTAGGGTTCTAAGATATTTTGTTACAAATAAATTATTTTAAGCAAAGGAGGAACAGAATGGGTGAATTTATAAAAAGTCAAAATATTTGGATTACGCCTGCAATAACAATAGTATTAACCATTGTTATGAAAATAGCCGCAAAGCCTGACTCTATTACCATCACATATAAAGATTGGCTTGATTTTGGCTTTGATATTTCTATTTCAGCTATTATTTGTTTAATTGCAGCTGTAAAGAATGACACAGGAGTATGGTTAATTGTTCTCTCATTTTTCCTGATGATATTAATAACTGTTATTGTAAACAGGACAGGTTGGGATAGGACACAAAGAGAAAAGAAGCTTATTGGAATAATAATACCAGATATTATGGGAGTATTTATTCTGGCTATTGTGATGTTATATAACGGAGGTGTGATAAAATGAAAAAAATATATCAGATATTAAAAAAGAATCATAATTCCTTATTTGTAATTTCACTTGCAATTTCTGCTGTTGCAGTCTCTGGCGCAATGATGGCAGTGTTTCTTCCAAGAAGTACATTTAGCTTAGAGAATAGTTCAATTTTCCTTGTTTTGTCTTTAGTATTATCCTTAGTAACGCTTTTTTCTTATATTTTTATGGTTTTCTCAAGAGTAAAACCCACAAAGAATATATTTATTTCTTTTTCCAATAAAGATAGATTATATGCAGAAAGAGTTAAGGAAGAATTATCAGAGAATTTTAAATCTCTTTCAAAATATAAGTATAAAATCTATACTGACGAAGATATTCCTTATGGGGTTGAAATAAACAAATATATATTGTCTTTGATAGATAAAACTAGTATTTTTTTGGTTATAGTGTCAACTTCGTATACTGAAAGCGAAAACTGTCGTAAGGAACTGAACTATATTATTAATAAACAAGCTAACAACAATGATGTTAGCATTATTCCAATAGTGTTAGATAGATATGGTGATTTATCAGAATTAGGTTATAATCTGAATAATATAAAATCATTGTCTTTAATAGATTGTAAGGACTCGGAGGTTGAAATGAAAAAACAAATCAATATTTTGGCGACTGATTTGATAAAACATATCAATTAATATAAAAAGATTTGCTTCATTAGACGTTAACGATAGTAATTGTATTAGCGAAGGTGATTTTTCATCTTCGCTATTTTTTATAAGATCTTCGTGGAGTTAAAAACTGTTTTTGTTGCTAAAAAGTAATCACTATTTTTGTTCACAAATTTGTATGCGAAATTTAGTTTGTTATTCACAAAAACTGTGATCTCTTTTTTGCTAAGTCGATAATTGTAAAAAGACAGATGAAAGTGGTAGAATAATAGTATATTAGTATAGTTAGGAGAAAAGATTATGAATAGTGTAATCTTCAAATTGATTTGTGAATCCGTAATCTTTATTGCTGCTATTATTATTGCATTTGTCAGCAATAAAAAAGACAAAAAAGTAGTTATGGTATTTGCAATTTTAACCGGAGTAGCTGCTTTTGCAAGTTCCTTTATTATTAATGATGTTCCTAAACCACATATAAACAGAGAAACTGATTATTCAGCTGTTGTTTTGTCAGTAGATGAACCGTTAGATATAGAGTATAGAATATCTACTAATGGCGATTCTAGCAACGAATGGATAAAATACGATAAACCATTTAAACTTGAAAGAAGTGCTATTATTTATGCACGAGCTAAAACACTATGGTATACAAGCGAGGAGGAATATAGAGCCGCATATTTATCAGAAAATGGACTGGTTTATTTTGGGAGTGCTGAAGAACCAAGCGATACTATCTTAAGTATTAGTGCTTCATATAATATAAAAGATCCTATTGTAAATAAACAAGCAGGAAACCATTATGAAGGTTATGAAATAAAAAAAGAAGATATAAGTGTTACAGGGATTTCGATTAAAGGAGAAGAAAAAGAGATTAAAAACTTTTCGTATTCACCTAGAATACTAAAACTAGGAAAAAACACAATAAAAGTCGAGTATTCTATTGCAGATGAAATGTCAATTAGCTCCAATTTGTTTGTAAATGGAGATACCCCAGCTTTAATAAAATTGTCATCAAAATACATTGGTGGAAATGTTTATCTTGACACCAAATTAGATAGCACTAGTTTTAGTGTAAAAGGCACATATGAAGATGGGACGCAAAAGGATATAACAGGTTTTTTGATTTCTCCCACTGAAGTAAAAGAGGGCAAAAATATAATAACTGTTTCAAAAGATGGACTATCAGACACAGTAGAAATAAACGCAATTGATAGAGAAACAATTACGGAAAGTGAAGTGGAGCCTAATGATGAAATCAGTAGTGCTAATGATATTGACGTTAATGTGAAGTATTCTGGAAACTTAAAAGATGAAGACGATGTAGATTATTACAGATTGTACATAAAACAAAAAGGGAATATTTATATTAAACTCTCCCATCCCAAAATTGATGATGGTGGAACTTTTTGGAATGTTTCTTTTTTAAGTCAGGATGAAAAACCTATTGTTGAATTAGATTCGACAGGAAAAAATGTTGAAACCACCTCAAGTAAAGCCAGGGTATCAGCAGGAGTGTACTACATAAAAGTAACAAATAACTATTATTCCAAAGAAAAATATACACTATCAACTCTGTTTGAGGAAGAAGATGATTCGTATGAAAGCGAACCAAATGATGACTTGAACAATCAAGCAATGATAATTAATCTTGATAAAAAGTATACAGGAAATCTTACAACAGAAGATGATATAGATTATTATAAGTTTACACTTAATGAAAAAAGAAAAGTCTGGATCGATTTTTCTCATCAGAAAACGAGCACTAGAGATACCTTGTGGACATTGTCCTTATTAGGTGATTCAGAAGGATCAATATTATCATTGAATTCAACAGGAGAAAATGCAAATCTTACTTCTGATGGTGTTCGACTTCCTGCGGGCAATTACTACCTAAAGATTAATGATTATTATTGGTCTGATATGGATTATTCGTTTTGTATTAACTCAAAAAAGGAAGGGGATGATTTCGAAACTGAAGAAAATAACGATTATGGAACCGCTACAAAAATCTCTTTCGATTCTAGTATTATTGGCAATGTTCAATCTGAAGATGATGTGGATTTTTATCGATTTGATTTAAAGAACAGTTCATCGATCAACATAAGTTTTTCTCATGAACAGTTCGACAGTCGTGACACATATTGGTGCTATCAACTCTATAGTGCTAAATCAAGTGAAGCAATAAAAAGCAATGAAGATGAAACAACAGTCTACATAAAAGGTGATTCTTCAAGTACTGTTTCAAATAATTGGAGCTCCCTAAAATCAGGCACATATTATATAAAAGTATATAAGTATTACTATTGTAATAATGATTATACTATTTCTTTATTAGAATAGAAAATAAAAATGATTCTTAATAAAATGCGGGCAAAAGTGATTCTCTCATTTTAGCCCGTATTTTGACGTTTAGCTATACCGTTGCTATGTGCAAAACATCCATCTGACAGTTGAGGTAATACTTTTTATTGATTCAAAACAATCTCGGTTTAATTCTTGTTCCCTTTCAGCAGAGCACCACTGGACACTGCTTATAAACTCATATTCTTGTTTATTTAATCGCTCCTTCATTTCTTTTATTTTATTCTCATCTATTTGCATCATATGAATAGCATAATTGAATGCTTCTAAAGTATGTTTTTTAGATTTCTTAATTATATTAGCAACATCTTGGCAGTTACCTTCACCTTCGTTTGGATATACCAATTCCCCCTCATTCATTTCGTGATAAATCCAATCACAGATTTCTGAGGTTAATCTAAATTTCACTTTTGTAAATGACTTATCTTTAAACATATCATACGTTCGTCCGGTCTCAATGACAAACGCACTTTGACGTTCACATCTTTGAAAAGGTTGAATGCCCACAGGGGTTACATTTGTTATATGCAATTCATCAATATTTGCAACTCTACTCATTTCTGCAATATCAGCCGGTGCAGAATATAGGATTCCGTATCTGGAATCTCCATTAAGGTCAGAAACTGTTTCTCTTGAAGATGGTTGCTCAAAATGCTGATTTGATAGCGGCATCCATTTTTGTAATCCATTATCGTAGTAGCAGCACGCAAAGAATAAGGCGATTTTTAGATTTGAGGATACATCCATTCCGTTAGTTGCGATACCATAATGCTGCGCGATTGCGCCGTGGAACACATCCCCGTGAGGCCAGTGTCTAACACAATTTAGACGAGAAAGCCAAAGCGAGAAGTCAACCATTTTGATTACCCGTATCAGTAATGTTTCTTTTGCCTGATTCTCATCCATATTACCTAATCCGCGGAACATAGAAGATTTTGAAGTCTTATAAAAAGCGTTTTCTCCTCGAAAAAAGTTACGTGCATATCCTTGTGAAAGCATATCTCTTCCGTTGTAGTTTATTATTTGATTGCTACGAATGTAATCCATCATAGCATCAACCATTACAGCTACAACATTGGATTTTGAGCAAACAGAATTCCAAATTCTCTTACCGTCTTCTTGAGAACAAACGTATAAATCTAAAGCGTTAGGAAATAATGTTTCTAATCTATCCGTGTAACCCGGCGCAAGACCCATAATACCTGCTATCTCACGATAATCATCTTCTGATAATTTTCCCGCATGATTATAATCATCAAATTATCTCTGCAATTCAGCTGATAGATTACGAAAGTGTTTTTCTCGATTAATTAGTTGCTTTATCTCTTCAAAAGAAATCTCCGGTAAATCATCAATGGTATTAACATAACGACAACCGGCTTTGAAAAAATCGCCGTTTATATACCTAATGAGGTTTTGTTTAATAGAACCTCGTTCGCCGTATATTTTTGTTAAATATTGTTCGAGAAATTCAAATCCATTATTTGAAGGAAACAATTTTCTTCCCATATGTATCTCTTTTCCAATAGTATTACACTCACTTATTCCTTTATTATTTATACATACTCTAATATATCTATAGGATTATTCGCAATAAAAGTTGCTCCAGCGGTTTTTAATTCGTCATAAGAACCGTATCCATATGAAACGCCTATTGAATCCAATCCGTTATCTTTGGCTCCGATAATATCATGTTCTCGGTCACCTATCATAAGTGCGGATTTTTTATCGGATATATTGCAATTATTCAAAGCAAATCTAATAATATCCGCTTTTTTGTTTCTTGAATCATCCATTGTAGCTCCTGCCACAAAATCAAAATAATCATACAAATCAAAATGATGCAAAATATCCACCGCAAATGCTTCGGGTTTAGATGTAGCCACTATAAGCGATTTCCCTTTTGCTTTTAGTTTTATCAGCAAATCGTGTATTCCATCATATACCTCGTTTTCAAACATACCTTGTTTTTTAAAATACTCTCGATAATACCGAATCGCAAGGTCACTTTGTTCATCGGAAAAGTCGTAATACTTCTTAAAGGAATCTTTTAATGGAGGGCCGATAAATTTATATAATAAAGATCGTTCATTAACCTCTATATTGAATTTATGCAATGCATATATTACAGAATTGGTTATACCGAGACCTGGATCAGTCAATGTTCCATCCAAATCAAAAAGTAAGTATTGATACATTTTAGTCTCCTAACTTCTTTCTATGCTAAACCTCAGTATAATAATAAGTTTACTTTTGTAAACCTGCTCCAAAAATAAATCTTCCCTCTGGATATCCAGAATGCACACTTCTATAATGGGAAAAAAAATCTAAATTTGTCGCTGTATCTACTTTAGACTCTTTAATTTGTTTCAAATCAACGCCGATATCTATTAATCCTTTAATAATATAACTAATCAAATCCACACTATAACTATTACCTATTTTTTTTACGAAAGATTTCCATTCTGGCATATGGAGTTGAGCTGGATTTGAAAAAACATATGAATTTGCTGCAATAGCTGGTCCAAAATATATTATTAAATTTCTAATACTTGAATTATAATCATCTAATAATTTAATAATAACTTTTTTATGCAAATCCAAGCAAATACTTTTCCATCCTAAATGAGCAAAAACGACAATATCATTTTTTTTATCATAAACTACCATAGGGATACAATCACCAAAAGCCAAATAAAAAAACTTATTATACGAACGAGATATAATGGCATCAGCTTCTATATCTAAATCAGACGGCTCTGAAAACTCTTTAATAATATCTCCGTTTGTTATTTTTAAATAATAATTGTTATTCGAAATCCCAATATTATAAAAAAATCTTTTTTGGTTGTCTATTACTGTGCTTTCATTTCCGTATTTTTTTGACATATTTCCATCTTCTGTATTCGAATAAAAAATAAGAAGATTATTATACTTTAAGGATTTACTCATTGTTTCCTCCGTCTAAAATATTTTTTAGAAATTTCAGTAATCTTAATATACCTTTCGAAATCTGTTTGATTAAACCAAATATATCAAATAACAATTCAATGATAAGTGAAATGATTATATATACAATATTATCTCCTGTAAAACTAATTTTAAAGGCATTTAGCAAAACCGAAGATATGATTAAATAAATGACTAATCCTAAAACAAAAATAAAAATAGTGTTTATACTTGTCCATTGGATAGTTTCCTCAATTTTGTTATCTATATCAGCTTTACTAATTTGATTACTGCTTTCAAAGCAGAAAGGATCATATATATATTTGATTTCTTTTATTGATCTAACCAATTCTAAAGTAAATGGAATATCTTTATTGTTATTAAGTGTTTCATTTGTTATATTAGGCAATTTTTCTCTCAACGTCTCTACAAAGGACAATTCTTTATTTGCACATATATATGCAGCTAACCCAAATCCAAATATATTATATTGTGTTTTGGGGTGTAATGTGAAAACATTAATATCTCCTTTTATGATGTGGTCTATTTTCTCTTTATAAAAGTTATCTATATTTTTTATTAGCTTCTCATCAATTGGCTGATTTGCGTATCGCTTTGTTATGTAAACAGCAATTGTAAGTGCCTCAATTGATTTTGAATCTTGTGGTTTAGGGGCTTCTAAAAAGGCAATTCCCTCTGATGCATTCGAATTAATTGATGAAGCAATCCATTCAGGAACAATGATATTTTCACCAAACAAATAGTGTAATTTAAACACTAAAAAAGTTGAATATAAATCCGCACTTGATTCATTGCTGAATGTTCCCCATCCACCCGCTTTTTTACAATTCTTTAGAATATTTAAAATCTCTTTCGCTTTTTCTTTCTTTCCTAAAATATATAACCCTATTCCACAATATGCTAAATCTGAAATCTTTTTCACGGTTTGTTTTTCCATATCAGAGTAGCTTCTTATGAGAAATTTTTCTACATCATTCAAATGTATATTTTCCTTTTTTTCAATCTCATTAACACTTTTATACATTTTGTTAAGAATTAGCAATGCTTCGACTGTATTTGCTACGCTTAAACGAGAGTTGCCAATAATTATACTTGAAAAGCCAGATTCATTATTTATATTTACATAATCATTAGAAAGTCTATTCAAAACCATAGTTTCAAATTCTTCATACCTTTTCATCAAATTCCCCCATAAAATTTTAACATATTTTTTTACAGTAATTATAATTATAATTTATAAAGCGTTTTCAAAACTCAAAATTATTCTATAATGATGTTTATAGTATCTTACGATAATATTATACTCCATATATCTTCGTTGATAAATGCACGGATGTGTAGAATCTAACAGATTATATTTGTTATAGGTGTACCAAAAAACGCATACAATTTTGTGAACATTTAATTATAATTCCGCAAATGAAAATACCGTTCTGATTTGTTCAGAACGGTATCATTATAAGTTATTCAATTGGAATCCATATTTCATAGTGTCGTTTATGCTTTTCGTCTTTGGGATAGAGGTAATAAACTTCTACCTCATAATCATCAGTCCGTTTATAGCCCGAATCTGGCAACCAACAGTCAAATATCTGCTCTCGGAGTTTTGGTAGAACATCACCTGCGAAGCCGCCAAAATCAGTTGAGAATACAGCGTATTTGCCAGATGGAATTGTAATGCTGTTAAGGGATGGATTATCAATTTCATCTGCTTTTTTTGCTATGGAATAAATACCATTATTCCATATTCCATACCAAATGCCTTCAACGGTTGTACATACTTGATTTTGAACATTATCGTGCTGGTTTGACCACATAATATGTTCTTGCTCAAAACGGTTAGCCGCAGTTCCAGTAAACTCCTTGGATATGCCTCTCAGCTTGATTGAATTTATATTTGCTATTCTAAATTTCAGCTCGCTTGCGCCTTTAATCGCTACATAAAAAGAAACAGACAGATATACTTTTAACTGAATATCTTCGCTTACTTCTGTAGGCAATACGCCGTGCTGTTTCGCAAACGCTCTTGTAAAAGAATCGGCGCTGCTATATCCTTATTTAACAGCAAGATCGATAATCTTTTCTTGCCCCTTCAACAACTCATACGCAGCAAGCGTAAGTCTGCGTTTGCGGATATACTCGCTGACCGACATATTTGTCATATAGCTGAAAAAGCGTTTGAATTTATCATAGGGACAAAGGGCAATTTCAGCGATCTTATTTGTGTCAATTTCACCACACAGATTGTTCTCAATATATGTGATAGCATTGTTAAGCTGTTTTATAATATCCATAATGTTTACCTCCTGATAATATGATATCAGGATTTTTACTTATATGTCCGACTTTTCTAGGACAGATCAAATCGTTTTCTTCAAGTAATATCTGCAATGCTTTTTCGGGCAATCCTCCAGCACGCCAAACACCTCATAACCATGCTTTTCGTAAAAGTCTTTTGCCTGAAAATCAAAGGTGTCGAGGTGTATCAGATAGCAGCCTTTATCCTTTGCAGCTTTTTCAATTTCCGCAAGCAATTTTGAGCCTAAGCCTATACCACGATAGTTTTCATCAATCCACAATGAGTCTATATAAGCAATATTCCAACAGTACATTCTCGCAACGCAACCGGCGATAATCTTTCCGTTATCGTCGGTTATCTTTTTGTCGAGTGTATCAAATAATACTTTCTGTTCAGCGGGAACTTGGGAAAGGTTATATTCTACAAGTCTGTCAATAATATAATCTGCGTCGCAGTCTTTACAGTTTTCTATTCTATAAGCCATGTTATCCTCGTTTTTCAAATATCAAATGGTGAAAGAACGCAATCCACTGAAAATCAGGATTTTGTGATACCCTCATTTCAATATCAATCATCTTTTTCTGCCATTCTTCATCTTTTTGTATTTCTTGATTTTGCTGTAAGTCCCAAAATGTGCGCAATCCATAAGTATATTGTAAAACAAAGCCATCACACCATTTGGTAATATCGCTGTCATCATAATAGTTGATTGTACCGAACCGTTGCGCTTTGCTGTTGTGCCCGTCAAGGAGATTATTTGCTTCATCAAAGTTGTTGAGCAACACTACCATCTGCATTACCCTGCCATTGCGGTTGTGCTTGACGATTGACAGCTTACCGTTTTTCTTCAGCAGGCGATAAAACTCACCGACAATTATTTCTCGGTCATCAGCGTATTCTAAAACATTATGACAGAAGATATAATCAAATGAATCGCTTGTCAGCTTTTTTAATTCGTCTGTACTGCCGACAATTTGCCGATAGCCGTTCTTATTCACTTGTTGAGCAAGCATATCCACTGAAGACTCAAGCGCAGTAACCTGATTGTTAGCAGCGAAATAATCTGCAGTAATTCCTGTACCGCTACCAAAATCAAGAATAGTCTTACCTTTTATTTTGCCGATTTGCTGCCAAATGATTTCCTTTGCGAGTTTTTCCCAAGTGGGTAGTTGATTTAGCATATTAAACTCCAATCAGCTTATAAATATCTGTTCCTGTTTTCTTATCAAAATAGTCCTTTAAATCAAGGAACGCCTTCCATTTCGGAATAGTCAGATTGTTAAAGCCCCTACGCATAACAACATCAACAAGACGTTTTTCGATATAGGTTGCTCCATTAGGCAGAGCGAGAGCGTCGCAGAGTTGAATCAGCCTGTCGTAATCGTTGTACTCGGTATTTGCTATAAAGGTTTTGATAAACTCTGTTTCCTCCACCGCAAAGTCATTCTGTCCGTTATAGGAGCGAATATCCTTATACGGGAATGAGTGTGTCAGACAGATTCGAGCGCAATCATCATAGCCGAGAGAGGTCATAAAATGGTATCCGTTAATAATATGCTGCATATCCGTTACACCCTCACGTCTTCCAATATCATGCAACAAACCGAATATGTAGGCGGTATCGGCGTCAAGATTATCACAATGCTCCGAAATTGCTTTAGCACAAAAGGCAGCGGTATTGCTGTGTCCGATCCAAGATTCAGGGTTGCGCTGTTCGGCATCGTGTAATAGTTTTTCTGCTTAAATAAGTGTTGGTAAAGACATATTGTAAATCCTCTTACAGTTTCCTCAGAATATCCAAGCTATGATTGGTTGCTCCTATTAAATCCTGCCGTTCGCAGGTTGCAAAATGATAGGAGAGCCATTTTACAAAGGTTTCATCCGAGATACTCACGAATATATCGGCTTGCGCCGTCGGTTGTGACAAGCTTTACACGCTCAACGGGAACAGTTGCGTTCAGACGCTCTATATCCTCGATACGCGCCATTTCAAACAGGTATTTCGGCTCACTGATACATTTCCAATCATCGGTAATCATATTCAAACTCATAACGGATTTTAGCTGATTGCAACCGAAAACATACTGAATCACTGTCGCTTCGTTCATACAATAGGCTACCAAAATATGACCGCCCGGCTTTGTGATCCTGACCGCTTCCTTCAGCGCTTTTGTCTTATCAACTTCAGAATACAGGTGATACATCGGTCCGAGTAGGAGCGTAACATCATAGGTATTATCCTCCAGCATATTCAAGTCAAGCGCGTTGCCTAGAAAGGTTTTGATGTTTTCGTTGCCGTCGAGCTTGCTTTTGAGAATATCAAGATTATGTTGTACCAATTCAACGGCAGTAACATCGTATCCCTCTTTGGCAAGAGTAACGCTATACCTACCTGTTCCAGCGCCGATTTCCGCAATTTTGCTGTCTGCGGTCAACAGCGGATCTAAATATCTGCGTGTAGTAAGATATTCCACTCTGCCAAGACGGCTGTTTTCAAGCCGTCCGTCCTCGTCATATCCGTTGTAATAGTTTATCAAATAATCATTGTTTTGCATAACAAATTCACACTCATATTAAACCACGATTTCCGTCTTGAAAAACTTCTCTTGAAAAGCTGTTTTCTCGGCGATCTCCTTCTTGCTAAACGACTCATTCTCAGGGCATACAACCCACTTGTCCTCAATATCGTCAAGACGGTGAATGACCGCGATAACCTTTCCTGTAAAGCTTTTGACCGGCTCGTACACGCCGAGAATATACGCGTCCTGCCACTCGCCGTCGGGAGCCTTGACGCCCTCAACATAGCCGTAGTTGATCGGATAGTAAATATCCCGGTGCTCGGGGTGGAGGCTTCCCATCGGTCGGTCAATCGTCACAGTGACAAATGAACCGATAACGGAAGAACAATATCTAAATTTTTCCAACCGAATAATCTGTTCCTCGTCAGGGTGGTCAACTCCGTATTTATAATCATATCCTAATTTTCTATAGAAGTTGACTGCTGTAATAGACGCAGGAACTTCTACGCGTTTTGCTCTGAGAAAATACTCGTCCTGCTCAAGCGTTTCAATGATTTTTCTACCTATACCTTTGCCTTGGTATTCAGGTAAAACAAATATGTTAAACAGACTGCTCTCTGTTTCGCTGCCCCAAAAAGGTCCGATTGCTCCGCAACCGATAATTGTATCATTCTCTTCTGCAACGTAAAAATGCGTCCAACCGGCGCGCTCTAATATATCCGATGGTTGCGCTCGTTTTTCGAGAGCGTTGATCCATTCTTCGGAATAATCCTTACTGTTTGTTGTTTTTTCTGTTCGAATAATCATCTTTGAAACTTTTTCTGCGTCGCTTTCTCTAAAACTCCTAATAAACAATTTCTTTCCTCCCAATACCGTGCGTCTTTCTTCACCCTTTTTTTCCTCAACCTCTTTTAATAACAATGGTTGAATCTCTGGATACGTCCAATTCGTTGGTAGTTTCTCAAACAATTCAATCCTTTCGATCTCGCTATGCAACTCGCTTACAAAGCTCTGTATTTCTGCATAATACAGCTTGCCAAAGGTTTCTTTGCCGTCAAAGTTATCGGGAGCCGTTACAGAATAAATACAAACCGGCTGAATAGCATAATCTATTGCTCCGGTTTCTTCGTATAATTCACGCTTGGCTGTATCGTCAATAGCTTCGCCTTCTTCTCTGTGACCTCCGGGACATTCGTATGTATCACGCTCTTTATGCTTACAGAATACCCATTTGCCGTTTGATTTGGCAACAATAACAGCGAATTTAAGCAAGCTGTCATCTACCGTATCATAAAATCTCACTATCGTCTCCATAATTCAATCCTTCTCGTAATATACAATCGTCATCTTATCATTGATTTTTTCGGTTTTGCCGGTTTGGTGGTAGCCGATCTTTTCGTACAGATAGCAGTTGCCTTTTTCCTGTAAAATCGTGTCGAGCTTCCAATTCTGTTTACCGTGAATACGCTCGGCTTCTTTTATCGCCCTTTGAGCGTAGCCTTTATTTCTATATTCGGACATTATGAAGATCGGAGATATTCTTTTCCGTGTAATTCCGTCATTAAAATCTACAATACGGATAACGCCGACATTTATATTATCTGCCGTTATGAAGTAGTATGTCGTTTCGGGTTGGTTGAAGCGGAACAGTATATCCTCATATTTTTCTGTTGCAGGGCTTGTTTCAGTGTCTTGATACTTTTTATATAGCTCCGTAAATGCTTCTTTTTGCATTTGCAGGATTGTATTTAAATCGTCAAATTCTGCTTTAACAAGTTCTATGCTCATTTAATCCTCTTTTGAATATCCTCTACTGACGGTAATTGATTCAATAATTCTTCGGGCAGGTTACTTGTAATTTTGTATTCGCTTACTCCTATTGGTTTCGACATATCCTTTAGTGCATACTCCGCTACCAAATCGTTTTTGTTTTTGCAAAGCAGCAAACCGATAGAAGGATTATCCTGCTCCTTCTTCAAAATGCCGTCAACAGCGGAAAGATAGAAATTGAGCTGACCTGCGTACTCTGGTTTGAAGTCGCCTGTTTTCAATTCGATCACGACATAGGAACGCAGGTTTAGATTATAGAACAGCAGGTCAATATAAAAATCATCACCGCCGACGTTAATGTGATATTGATTTCCGAGAAAAGCAAAACCCGTGCCGAGCTCCAAGAGCAGCTTTGTGACATCTTTGATCAAAGCGTTTTCGATATCACGCTCCACCATATCTTCACGGAAAGGGATAAAATCGAAAATGTACGGATCTTTCATCGTTTGAACGGCAAGCTCGCTCTGCGGAGAAGGTAATCGGTTTTCAAAGTTGGAAACCTTGTTAGCAATCACCTGACGGGTGTATAGATTGCTTTCGATTTGGTGCGTCAAAACATTTCGTGTCCAACCGTTTTCAATCGTCTTTTCCGCATACCAACGGCGAGTATTATCATCATTTACTTTATCAAGTAGCACGATGTTCTGCCCCCACGGAATTTGTGCAACAACCTGTTGCACAAATTGCTCATCAGGATAAGTCTCTGCAAATTTTGCCATATATTTTAGATTTCTCACCGAATAGCCTTTGACATTCGGGAATTCGAGCTTAATGTCAGCGGCAAGATTGTCGATGAATTTATTGCCCCAAGCCTTATGCTCGTTGATGATTTTGCCGATATTGTAGTACAGCATAATCAGCTCGCGATTGACGCTCACTGCCGCCTTGTATTGCGCCGACTTTATCTCATTTTTTATGGATTCGATCGTATTTAAGTATTCGTTGTTATTCATCAACATTTTTGTTCCTCCCAAAACAATCACAACCATTGTATAAACGCTGTTTTATCCGTACAATTATAACCTGCTTGTTTATAGAAATTAAGCGTGCTCTCGCTTTTCGAGCCTGTAAGCAGCATCATTTTATAACAATCAGCTTTGATTGCTAACTTTTTTGCATAGTTCAGACAAGCAGTTGCGTAACCTTTTCCTCTGTAATCGGTGTGAGTGACCACATTTTCGATAAATGCGTATGGACGGATATTACGTGTCAGGTTGGGAATGATCACGCATACGCAGGATGAAACAATCTTGCCGTCTACCTTGCAGACGATGATATGATGATTCTGGTCATTTATAATTTCCGACCAAGTGTTCTGTAAATGTTCGCTGTTCTGCAGGTGGATATATAATTCAAGCAAATTGCTTAATTCATTATCTCTGATTTCTCTTACTGTCATTTCTTCACCAAATTGTTATCAATATATTCCATATACGGCTTGCGGTTATATACGCTGTCAAGGTTGTTTTTGTACCACTCAAACTCCTCTTTCAAGCCCTTTTCCAATGAAATAGTATCAGTCATAAGATTATTTTGCTTACTCACGTCAAGGACATATTCATAATCATAGAAGCAGAAGTAATCTCTCTGCGGAATCTCCTTGCCCACGCAGACAAACTCGGCAGTTTTTCCGACAGCCTTGTAGCATAACTCAACCCATTCTTTTATGGTTACAATATCCTTATTGCCGACATTGAAAATGTGATCTTTTGGGTGCTTATCTATCAGGATTTCAATGAAGCGACAGAGGTCGGAAACATTGAAGAATTGCAGTTTCATTTCACCGTTTTGAGGTATATAGAACGGTCTGTCCTGCATAGCACAGTCAAACGGAAACGCTTCACGGTATAAATTCTCATATACACCGCAGAAATACGGAGGACGGAGAATGTAAGCGTTCGGAACATTCGCTTGCAAGTATTGCTCCGCTTTCAGCTTGTTTATACCGTATTCGCCCCAGACGGAGTTGTAACCGCAGGGTTGTTCTTCGGTAAAGGGCTGCGGATTGGTTTCGGGATAAACAGCGCTGGAGCTTATGAAAATGTATTCATCAAAGGTAACGCCTGAATCAAGCAGCGTTTTAATATGTTCTTCCGTATAGGCGGTGATGTCGAGGATAAGGTCAAAGCGCTTGCCGCCGACCCTGTCGCCTAAAGCTGTTCTGTCGCAGTTGATATGCGTTACACCGTCAACCTGCGATCTGCTGCCGCGATTGATAACGGTCACATCATTGCCTTTCGCAACAAAGTATTCCGCCGCATATTTACTTACAAATGTTGTTCCGCCTGTAATAAGAATTTTCACAGTTGCTCCTTTCAAAATGAAAGCGTTTTCCTTACAAAATAATTCTACCACGAAAACGGCATATTGGCAACAGCAACTTACAGGTCTTAGGGTGTCCCTAAAAAGCGTGTTTTTGCGGGTAGGAGTAAAAACGCACTGCTTGTAAAGTCGTGACATCATCTTATAGTCATATTCTGTCGAACGATTTTAATTGACAACTAAACCGTCACGATTTATAATAGTAACCGTACACGGAACTGCTCGCAGGCTGTGTTAAAAAACTGAATAGCGACGAACCTATGAGTTTAAGGAGCTAACAGTCGCAGTAAATAATCCTGCAGGCATTGCAAACAAGCACTTTGAATTATCAAAAGAGGACTGAATAGTTTAAGGTCAAGTTTCATCAGGCTTTCTCATACCAAGGGGGTAGTTTACCCTTTTGAAATTGAGAAATAGCCTTGTGTAACTTGGCTTTTTGTTATGCCAAAAACTACCACAAAACAGTCACTGTTGTAAGTGACGGAAAGGAAGAACTTATGACTAAAGGACAACTAATTGTTGCTATGACACTCGGCAAAGCTAACAGCGAGGGATATCCGAAACTTACGGAGAATCATCCTTTTTTCGGAAAGTTGAAAGCATTTATGGTCGGAAAGCACTACTGGATGGGAACGGCTACCGACCTACTTGCCGAAATGAACGACACCGTAACACCGCCAAATACAGTGACAAAACTGCTCAATAAGTTTTCTTTTGAGCTGTATTGCAGCAGCGGGATTGATGTAGATTTTCGGCGTACTAACCGAAGAAGAATCATTGAACTTCGCAATCACAAGCAACAATAGACAGTATTAGGGTGACAGGTTTGTTTACGGTTCTACGAAAATACAAAATATCCATGTCGCATCTAAACAAGCAGACTGTTTTTACTCCTCTAAGCAAAAACAGTTAGAAACCATAGGGATACCCTAAACCCGTTTATAAAGAAAGAAGGTAATAAACTAATGAAATACTATGACGATCAAGGCAACGAGTTAAACATTCGTACCGAATTAGACGATATGCTTGACAGGATATACGACGAGCTTGACAAGATGACTCCGGAGGAACGAATGGCTTGGTATAGCAGAGGTATATACATCAAGCCATTGAAGTATACGCAGGAAATCGACAACACTGTCTATATCGTTCGTACAGAATTCAATGAAAGCTCTGATTCAACTGTCTATGATACGGTTGAGAGAATCACATCAGAAAATATATAATTTATCACTTTAAAGTGTTGAATTTAGCGGTCGGATATGTTATAATCGGATTATCCTACAAAGGCATATCCGACTGTGGAAAGGAGAAAAATGAGTAAACAGTCAGATAAAGACAAAATCACCGCTCTGTACTGTCGGCTCTCCCGCGATGATGAGCAAGACGGTATGTCAGTGAGCATTAAGAATCAACAGGAGATCATCAGCAAATACGCTGCCGATAATGGCTTCACTAATACGAGAGTATTCATAGACGACGGTTGGTCGGGTACAAACTTTAACCGTCCGGCCTTCAATGAGATTATGAAGCTCGGCGAAGAAGGCAAAATCGGGACGCTTATCGTCAAAGACCATTCCCGTCTCGGACGTAACCGCTTGGTAGTCGGAGCCCTGATGGAAGAAGAATTTGACCGTATGGGTATTCGATATATCGCTATAATGGACAATATCGACACCAAGAACGGTATCAGCGATCTAGTACCTATGCAGGACTTATTCAATGAATGGCACGCCAAGAATACCAGCGATAAAGTCCGCAGAGTGTTTCAAAGCAAAGGTAAGTCGGGTAAACCGCTGACGACCAATCCGCCGTTTGGATATATGAAAAATCCTGACAACAAAGACGAATGGCTCATAGATGAACCGGCTGCCAAGATTGTCAGGCGTATATTCAAGATGTGCGTATCGGGACTCGGACCGTCGCAGATTGCAAAACAGCTTAAATCCGATGAAGTGATGACTCCGACGGAATACTGGATCAGCATTGATAGGAACTGCGGTAAACCGCCAAGCGTACCGTATCATTGGTGCCCAGCTACTGTTGCCGATATTCTCGGTAAACAGGAGTATTGCGGAGATACAATCAACTTTCGCAGCCGGCGCAAGTCTTTCAAAAACAAGAAAAAGGTTGAACTTCCACCTGATGAATGGCTGATATTCGAGAATACTCATCCAGCTATCATCGACAGAGAAACCTTTGAACTTGTAAGGGAGCTGCGCAAGAACAAGCGAAAACCGACAAGGACAGGAATCGTCAGTATGTTTTCGGGATTGGTTTATTGCGCCGACTGCGGCGAGAAGTTGTATTACAGCGCAACCAACAACTATAAGGAAAGTCAAGCGTACTTCTTCTGCTCATCCTACCGGAAGAACTCCGATGTGTGTTCAGCCCACTACATTAGAGAAAAGGTAATCTACTCGTTGGTGCTGGAAAATATGCAGAGAGTATTTTTGAATGTTCAAGCCTATGAGAAAGAATTTGCCCGAAAGCAGATGGATTGCTACACCGAGGAGAAACGCAAAGAGTTGGCGGCGAAACGCCGAGAACTAAACAAAATCAAAAATCGAATATCTGAAATCGATGAGCTTATCTTGAAGATATACGAAGATAATGTGTCAAAGAAAATTTCCGATGAACGCTTTGAAATGTTCAATAAGCGGTATGAAGCTGAGCAGCAGGAGCTTAAGGCGAAGATACCTGAGCTTGAAGCCTATCTGTCAGCCGAAACAGACAAAACCGAAAGTTTGCAGAAATTTATAGCAAGAGTAAAGCAAGTCACCAACCCAACCGAGTTGACGCCGGAACTTGTCAACGAGTTTATCGACAAGATTGTTGTTTCCGCACCTCGCTATCTCGACGGCAAACGGTATCAGTTGATTGACATTCACTACAAAGGCGTTGGTATCATCAATATCCAAACACCTGAAGAATTTGAAAAAGGCTTCCAAGCCAAAATGAAACAGCGCAGAAAAAAGTCTGCATAACAAAAAACTACGGCATAGCATAAAGCCGTGCCGTAGTTAAATACATAAGATTTTACAAGAGCCGCCCATTTGGGTGTAACTTCCTTTCGAAGTACACCCTAATGGATGCTTGTTTTTTTGGCTGAGCTGGCGTATGTTTTGTTAAAAAGAAAACTTCATCTCGAACCTTGTGTTCACGTAAAAAAGATTAGTTTCTGCAGCGCTACGGGCTAAAAAC
>CAJOFK010000012.1 GCA_905234015.1 uncultured Ruminococcus sp. | reverse complement strand
GAACCTCTTTCCTTTTTGGGAGTACTTTGTTTTTGTGGTGAAATCATTGTACCATATGGCTGAGAGGTTCTCAACTTTCATTTAAGTTTACAATACGTTATATGATTTTCGGAGGTTAATTATGAAAAAATTTCTTTCAATTTCACTCGCGGTGATGATAATACTCTGTTCTGCTGTATTTTCAGGCTGCACGAATAATAACGAGCCCTCTCCTACTGCCGCCGCTACCGAGCCGCAGACTGAGGCGGTAAAATACTCCTCCTCGGAGCTTAAGGATTATTTAGGCAGCTTTACAACCGGAAAAAGCCCGGTTTACGGCACATGGAAAATCGACGGAATAAAAGCCGTCAGCTATATTTTCAGAAATGACGGCTACGCTCAAATGGTTATGGGTACCGAGGCTGATTTCACTAAATTTGAGCTTGATGAAAAAAACAAAACCCTCGGCGCGGCGTTTATCCTCGGAATTAACGGAACCTACAGCTATACGATTTCGTCCGATAACAAAACGCTGACTCTTACGTCGGACGATTCAAAATATGTCCTTAAAAAACAGGCGGATTACAACCTCCTGCCTAAAGCAAAAAAGAACCCCAAGCTCGATAAAGACCTTTTCGGCTGGTGGAAAAGCTCGGGCAAGCAGATTTATTTCTTCGGCTCGGACGGAATAATGTACTCCAACACCATCTCGATGGAAACCTGCTACACCTACAACGCCGAAAACGGCAAGATAAGAGCGATATACGATTATGCGGGCGACGTTAAAATTGACTTAACGTATTCTGTTAAAAACGATAAGCTTACCCTTGAAGGAAACAAGTTCAAGAGATTTGAACCGTAAAATAATGAAAAAAATCAGGTCGGAAAGACTGCTTGCTTAAAGCTTTTCTTTCCGACCTTTTTAATCCTGTTTTTATGCGTCCTTCTTCGCGATAAGAAGTTTATGCACAATACCTGCAATCGCAGCGCCTACGAGCGGTGCGATAATAAATACATAGAGCTGACGAAGAGCCATACCGCCCTGTAAAACAGCGGGACCGAAGCTTCTCGCGGGGTTTACGGACGTTCCGGTAAACGAAATACCGATAAGGTGAACGAGTACGAGAGCTAAAGCGATAACCACGCCTGCAACCGCGCCGTTTTCAACCTTTGAGGTAACGCCGAGTACGGTAAGTACGAAGATAAAGGTAAGAACTACCTCTACGATTCCGGCTCCGAGAGCGCCGATTCCGAGAGCGCTTACTCCGCCGCCGTAGCCGTTAGCTCCGAGGCTTTCGTTGCTTCCGAATACAAGCCATAAGCCTGCGGCGCCTGCGGTTGCTCCCAAGAACTGAGCGATGATATATCCCACGAAATCCTTGGCGCTGATTTTTCCGTTAATCAGAAGGCCGAGGGAAACTGCGGGGTTAATGTGACATCCGGATACGTTTCCGATTGAGTACGCCATAGCGACGATACAAAGTCCGAACGCCAGCGCAATCGCGATAATCGTTCCGCTGTTCGGGATAGCTGTACTGTGCGAGGTTGAAACCGCGTTAATCGCGACAGCGGTTCCGCAGCCTCCTACTACAAGTACGGCTGTGCCGATAAACTCGGCAATATACTTTTTGATACTTTCCATTAATTTTCCTCCTTTTTTATGTGTCCACGTCATGCGTGGTAGTTCCTGTTTAAAGTCGATATCCCCCGGACGTTCGGCGTCCTGTTAGGTTTTGGATAGAGAGGATACGTTCATCTTCTTTTTTTACTCGTCAGACGTGGTAGTTCCTGATTTAATTACGCATTACGAATTGCGCATTATTTTATTACTTCCATACCGCCCATATACGGTCTGAGCTTTTCGGGGATGTTTATAGTTCCGTCAGCGTTAAGATTATTCTCGAGGAAGGCGATTAACATTCTCGGCGGAGCTACTACCGTATTGTTGAGGGTATGAGCGAAATACTTTCCGTCCTTACCTCTTACGCGGATTTTTAGACGGCGCGCCTGAGCGTCTCCCAGGTTAGAGCAGGAGCCTACCTCAAAATACTTCTTCTGTCTCGGCGACCAAGCCTCAACGTCAATAGAACGTACCTTTAAGTCCGCTAAATCTCCCGAACAGCACTCAAGAGTTCTTACGGGGATATCAAGCGAGCGGAATAAATCTACCGTATTCTGCCAGAGCTTATCGAACCACATTCTGCTGTCCTCGGGCTTACATACGACAATCATTTCCTGCTTTTCAAACTGGTGGATTCTGTATACACCGCGCTCCTCGATACCGTGAGCGCCTTTTTCTTTTCTGAAACAGGGTGAGTAGCTTGTTAAGGTTTTCGGGAGCTCCTCCTCGTTAATCATCTCGTCGATAAACTTACCTATCATACTATGCTCGGAGGTACCGATAAGGTAGAGGTCCTCGCCCTCGATTTTATACATCATAGCGTCCATCTCGGCAAAGCTCATAACACCTGTTACTACGTTAGAGCGAATCATAAACGGCGGTACGCAGTAGGTAAATCCGCGGTCAATCATAAAGTCGCGCGCGTACGCGATTACGGCGCTGTGGAGCCTTGCGATATCTCCCATAAGATAGTAGAAGCCGTTGCCTGCAACCTTGCGCGCCGCGTCGAGGTCAATACCGTTAAACTTCTCCATAATCTCGGTATGATAAGGAACCTCAAAATCGGGAACAACGGGCTCGCCGAACTTCTCTACCTCAACGTTTTCGCTGTCGTCCTTACCTATCGGAACGCAGTCGTCGATGATATTCGGGATAGTCATCATTATCTCGGTAACCTTGGCGGAGTACTCAGCCTCCTGCTTTTCGAGCGCCTCGAGCTCTTCGCCCTGAGCCTGAACCTGAGCCTTAAGCTGCTCGGCTTCTTCGCGCTTGCCCTGACCGTAGAGAGCGCCGATCTGCTTTGAGAGCTTATTGCGGTTAGCTCTGAGTGAATCCGCGTCGCCCTTAGCCTTACGGCTTAATTTATCGAGCTCGATAACCTCGTCAACGAGCGGCAGCTTATTATCCTGAAACTTCTTTTTAATATTTTCCTTTACTGCGTCCGGATTTTCTCTTAAAAATTTAATATCAATCATTTTATTACTCCTTTTTTTACCCTGTTTTTAAAACATACGTTCTTATTTATCCTCTAACTTAGCGGCTAAGTCTTTAAGCTCGTCGTCGCTGTAGAATTCTATTGAAAGTGTTCCGCCCTTTTTATTTGCTAAGGGCTTAACCTTAACCTTTTTGCCGAGATATTCGGATAAGGTCTGCTCAACCATAGAATAATAGCTCGGCTGCTTAACGGGTTTAGTTGTTTTCGGTTTTGATTTAGTCTGTTTAACGAGCTTTTCAACCTGACGTACCGATAAATCCGAAGCGGCTATTTCTTCGGCAAGGCTTTCCATAACCTTTTTATCCTCGACCGCTAAAAGCGCTCTTGCGTGGCCTGCGGATATTTTTCCGTTTTTCACCATATCGCTGACCTTATCGGGCAGGTTTATAAGCCTTAATGTATTCGCTACCGCGGGACGGGATTTGCCGACTGCCTCGGCAACCTCCTCCTGAGTTAAGCCGTGCTCGTCCATAAGCGCCTTATAGCCCTGAGCTTCTTCAATCGGGTTTAAGTCCTCGCGCTGAAGATTCTCGATTAGCGCGAGCTCCATCGTTTCCTGGTCGGTGAGCTCTCGTATTGTTACCGGAACCTCGGTAAGTCCCGCAATCTGACACGCGCGGTATCTTCTTTCTCCGGCGACTATCTGATACCCTCCGCCGAAAAGCGGTTTTACGAGTATCGGCTGAATAAGTCCGTGAGTCTTTATGCTTTCCGCGAGGCTGTTTAAAGCGTCCTCGTCGAACTCACGCCGGGGCTGATTATGATTCGGCTCAATTTCCGAAATTTTTAATGTGACTGTGTTTCCGCCGTCTTCGGTTTCATTCTGGATAAAAATCGCGTCCAGTCCGCGTCCGAGACCGCCTATTTTTTTAGCCATACTCTACCCCTTTCCTGCTATTTCCTTAGCAAGCTCGGTATAAGCTATACTGCCCTTGCAGGATTTATCGTAATAGATTACCGGCATACCGAACGAAGGAGCCTCGGAGAGTCTTACTCCGCGCGGGATAACCGTTTTAAACACCTTTCTCGGGAAGAACTTTTTAACCTCGTCGACAACCTGCTGAGTAAGGTTTAGTCTTCCGTCGTACATCGTAAGCAGCACGCCCTCGAGCTCTAAGCCGGAATTATACTGGCGTTTTACTCTCCTTACGGTGCTCATAAGCTGTGAAAGCCCCTCAAGCGCGTAGTATTCGCACTGAATCGGTACTAAAATAGTATCCGCTAAAGTCATAGCGTTAGCCGTAATAAGTCCGAGTGAGGGCGGACAGTCGATGATTATGTAGTCATAATTGTACTTTATCGGAAGCACCGCGTTCTTAAGAAGCGCCTCACGGTGAGGTTTCTCCACAATTTCAAGCTCCGCCGCGGCTAAATCGAGCGAGCTCGGCAGAATATGAAGATTTTTATACGGAGTACTGAATAAACACTCCTCCGCTTTAATACCGTCTACAAGGATGTTGTAGGTTGATTTTGTGAGCTGTCTTTTATCTACTGCGACTCCGCTTGTGGCATTGCCCTGAGGGTCAACGTCGATTAAAAGCACTCTTTTTCCCAAAGCGCCTAAGCAAGCCGCAAGATTTACGGAGGTTGTAGTCTTGCCAACTCCGCCTTTCTGGTTTGCTACCGCAATTACCTTTGCCAAATTATCAAATCCCTTTTATTAATATCTAATTAAGATTTTACCATAATCAAATTAAAAATAAAAGACTTTTTTAATAAAAATATTCTTGTTTCACGTGAAACAACGAAAAGCCGAGGAGCGAAGCCTTTAATTTGCGGCCGGCGACAACTAATTTGCAAAGTTTACTGCTAAAACGCCGAAAGCCGCGCATTTCTGCACGGCTTTGGCAAGGGGTTAGATAAGGAAATGGGTATGAGTGGATTGGACAAGGCGGTGAATTAGGAGTATTCCGCCTTTTATGTCCTTCCGGAAAGCAATTTAAGCTGACCTTTCGGTCGTTGTTTTCGGGATTTTAAGAGTATACTCTATGTAATCCCCGCTGTCGCGCTTTTTACATACGGCGTCAATTCCCGCCTGTTTCATTGTTTCGACAGCTTTATTTATCGTATTTATAAAAATGCGTATATCTTTTATTACTATTTTCTGCCTGCCCTTTTTCTTTTCGGGCAGCGCGCAGCTGTAGAGCATGTTCTCTATAAGCTGTTCGCTCTGCGCAACGTTAAGATTTTCCGCTATGATTTTTGAGAGAGCTTCTTTTCTCAGCTCCTGGTCATAAATCTTCAGAAGCGCCCTCGCGTGGCGTTCGGAAAGCCCTGCCTGAACTATCCAGTCCTGCTCGTCGTAGGTGAGGTTTAAGAGCCTTAGCTTATTAGCTATAGTGCTCTGGCTTTTACCGAGCTTTAAAGCCGCCTGCTCCTGAGTTATTCCGTAGCGGCGTATGAGCTTTGAAATGCCTCTTGCTTCCTCAAAAATTCCGAGGTCGCAGCGCTGTAGGTTTTCAAGCAGCGCAAGCACCGCCGATTCCCTGTCGTTGCATTTAATAACAATACACGGAACTCTCGTATACCCGGCAAGCACCGCGGCGCGAAGTCTTCTCTCCCCCGCTATAATTTCATATTCGGCTTGGCTGACTCTGCGAACCGTAAGCGGCTGCAGGATTCCGTTCTCCTCAATCGACTTAGCGAGGTCGCGAAGCTTATCTTCATCAAAAATTCTTCGCGGCTGGGTTTTATTAGGGCGGATTTTAATTGTCGGGATATCGGTAATTCTGTTTTCCGATTTACTAAGGTAATTCAATAACTCACCTCTCTTTGAGGTTGTCCCCCTCAGTGACTATATAATATCACAGGTTTTTTAAAAAGAGTGTCGAAGTGTGAGCGATTATTATAAAAGTTTTTACCTTAAAATGTAGAAAAACGCCGAACCGAAGTCCGACGTTATAAGGGTTTGTTTTTAATTTTTACTCCCTGCCTGGGATATTTTTCGGGAGTGAGTTTTATCTTTTTTATAATTACGATAGTCCTCTCGCCTGCTTCACCGAGGTTAAACTCATTAACGGAAACTATCTCTCCGCCTAAAAGCTTAACTGCGTTTTCTGCTTCCTTAAGCTCCTCGCCGAGGGACGGTCCTTTCATAGCGATAAAGCAGCCGCCGACTTTAACGAGAGGCAGGCAGTATTCCGAGAGTGTGTTAAGTCTTGCGACTGCTCTCGATACGGCGATATCGAATTTTTCGCGGTAGGTTTTATTCCTGCCGGCTTCCTCGGCTCTTGAATGAACCGTTACGGCATCAATACCGATTTCATCAGCCGCAGCGTTTAGGAAATTCAGGCGCTTATTCAGGCTGTCAAGCAGAGTGAGGTTTATATCATCACGGTAGATTTTAAGGGGTATTCCCGGAAATCCCGCGCCTGTTCCTACGTCAATAAGCGAACAGTTCTCCGGAATATCAAAGTATTTCGTAAGAGTAAGGCTGTCCGCAAAGTGCTTAACGGCGACTTCCCCGGGCTGAGTAATCCGTGTGAGGTTAATCTTCCCGTTGTACTCAATGAGGATATTATAATATTTTTCAAATTGCTGTGCCTGAGATTCGGTCATTTTAATTCCGATATCCTCACAGGCTTTTTTTACTAGATTCTTCATTCGATTTACCTTTTCTGAGCAAGCCATATAAGCAGGACGTTTATATCCGCGGGCGATACTCCCGAAATTCGTGACGCCTGACCTATATTAAGCGGCTTGATTTTATTGAGCTTTTCCTGAGCTTCAAGCCTTAAGCCCTTTATCTCCGTATAATCAAAGTCCTCGGGGAGCTTTTTCTTTTCGAGCTTATTCATCTGCTCAACCTGTTTAAGCTGTTTTTCAATATATCCCGCGTACTTAACCTCGATTTCAACCTGCTCGAAAATGTTGCTGTCGAGCTGAGGTCTTGTAGTATCTACAGGCTCTAAGTCCTTATAGCTTATTTGAGGGCGCCTGAGCAAGTCTATAAGCTTTGCACCCGTTGACAGCGGTGATGTTTCACGTGAAACAAGTATCTCGTTTATCAGTTCGCCGGGAGCTATCGTTACCGAGCTGATACGTTTAAGCTCCCGAGCCTTTAACTCCTGCTTTTTATTAAACCTCTCCCAGCGCTCATCTGAGATAAGTCCGATTTTTCTTCCTATCGGAGTAAGTCTGACGTCGGCGTTATCCTGTCTTAAAACAAGACGGTATTCGCTCCGGGAGGTCATCATCCTGTACGGTTCGTTCGCTCCCTTTGTAACGAGGTCGTCTACAAGAGTACCGATATATGAACCTGAACGCTCTAAAATCATAGGCTCCCTGCCCTGAATTTTAAGCGCAGCGTTAACTCCCGCGACAAATCCCTGAGCCGCCGCTTCCTCGTAGCCGGAGCTTCCGTTAAACTGTCCCGCGCCGTATAAACCTTCAAATGTTTTAAACTCTAAGGTTGCTTTCATTTCAGTCGGGTCAATGCAGTCATATTCAATCGCGTAAGCCGGACGCATTATTACAGCATTTTCAAGTCCTTTAATCGTATGATAAAACTTAAGCTGAACCTCCTCGGGTAAGGACGAGCTCATTCCCTGCAGGTACATTTCCTCGGTATCAAGTCCGCAGGGCTCGATAAAGAGCTGATGTCTTTTCTTCTCGCTGAAGCGCACAATCTTATCCTCTAAGCTCGGACAGTAGCGCGGACCGATTCCCTCAATCTTTCCGCCGTATAAAGGCGAGCGGTGGATATTTTCCAGGATGATTTCCTTAGTTTTTTCGTTAGTCCAGCTGATGTGGCATTTAACCTTATTCTCTCCTAAATCCCCGGTATCGTAGGAAAACGGAACAGGCGGTTCGTCGCCGAGCTGTTCCTCGAGCTCGGAAAAGTCGATACTGCTTCTTAACACTCTCGCGGGGGTTCCGGTCTTAAAGCGCCTGAGCTTAATGCCGAGCTTTTTTAAGCTCTCCCCGAGAAAGCTCGCCGGGAAGGTTCCGTCGGGACCGCTTTCGTAGCTCACCTCGCCGATAAAGATTCGTCCGCCGAGATATGTTCCTGTGGCGATAATTACCGCCTTAACGTCGTATTCGGCTAACATTCTTGTGGTGAGAGTATAACCCTCCGTCGTCTTTTCTATATCGGTAATCTCCGCCTGATGAAGCTCGAGGTTCTCCTGCAGCTCAAGCTTATGCTTCATTACGTCGGAATATTTTCTGCGGTCAATCTGAGCTCTTAAGGAATGAACAGCGGGGCCTTTTCCCTTATTTAACATCCTGCTCTGCAAAAAGCACTCGTCTGCCGTTTTTCCCATTTCACCGCCGAGCGCGTCAATTTCGCGCACGAGATGTCCTTTTGCCGTTCCGCCGATTGACGGATTACAGGGGCAGTTTCCGACGGCGTCCATATTGATTGTAAAAACAACCGTACTGCACCCGAGGCGCGCGGAAGCGAGCGCGGCTTCTATTCCCGCGTGTCCTGCTCCGATAACGGCAACATCAAATTTTCCGGCTTTATAATTCATACAGTTCACTACTTTCCGACACAGAAATTGTGGAATACCTTATCCACAACAACATCGCTTACTCTTTCGCCCGTAAGCTCCAGTATATTTTCAATCGCTTCCTCTAAGGTAACCGTAACCGCGTCATATGTCATACCGAGATTAAGCGCTTCAATTGCCTCATTAAGGGAGTTTTTAGCGTTTAATACCGCGTTACGCTGGCGCTCGTTAGCGAGTATTCCCTCACTCGGGTTAAAGTTTTCCGTACCCGCGATTTTTTCAATCAGTTTAATTAATTCTTCAACACCGTCGCCGTTCTTTGCGGAAATTCTGACGGTGTTTTCTATATTATCGGCGATATATTTTTCGTCGAGCTTGCTTTCCAAGTCTGTTTTATTAATTACCGCGATAACCGGCGCGTACTTAATAATTTCAATCAGCCTTTTATCGTCGTCGTCAAGCTCGCGTCCCGAGTCAAAAACAGCCATAACAAGTCCGCAGCTTAAAACTCTGTTTTTAGCGATATCAACTCCGATTCTTTCAACCGTATCGTCGGTTTCTCTGAGTCCTGCGGTGTCGCTTAGGCGCAATACAACGTTGCCGACATTAACCGTTTCCTCTATAACATCTCTCGTAGTTCCGGGAATATCAGTGACGATACTTCTCTCCCTGCCTGAAAGCAGGTTCATAAGCGTGCTTTTTCCGGTATTGGGCTTTCCTGCTATTACGGTATCGAGCCCTTCTTTTATTGTTCTTCCCATATCGTAGGTATCAAGCAGGTTATTTAAATCGAACATACATTCTTTGAATGTGTTGTTCAGTCCCTCCGCCGTTATCTCCTCGATATCCTCCTCGGGGTAATCAACCCACGCGCTTAAATGAGCGGCAGTATTAACAAGACGGATTTTAATACTGTCGATTCTACGCCATAAAGCTCCGTCTTTTGCCGAAATTGCGGCTCTCGCGGCAGTTTTGCTTTTGGCGGAGATTATATCTATTACCGCCTCAGCTTCCGTTAAATCGAGTTTTCCGTTTAAAAAGGCCCTTTTTGTAAACTCTCCGGCTTCGGCAGGAGCTGCTCCCGCCTCGATAACGGCGCGCAGAACCTCTCTTGTAATAAAAATTCCGCCGTGACACGAAAGCTCCACCACGTTTTCACCTGTGTAGCTGTGAGGTTCTCTGAAAACGGTCGCAATAACCTCGTCGAGCTTCTCTCCGTTATAGGAAACATAGCCGAACGCCGCGGTATAACCCTTCATTTCAGTGAGCTTTTTCCCGGTAACAGAGGTAAAAAGCCTGCTGCATATATCTATTGAATCTTTTCCGCTTACTCTTATTACTCCGATTCCGCCCTCGCCCTGAGCGGTGGAAATCGCACAGATAGTATTATTCTTCATAATAAACTTTCACACTCAAAAAGAAAAGGTCGGGTGACATCGGTAATTAATATCACCTTACTGTCTACTCGACCTTAAATTATTATTAATCAATTCTTCCGTAGAGTCCCGCGCCGCCGCTTTCGTCAAGAGGCTTACGGTCGGGATTTGAGGCAGGCTTGCTGTTATAATTACCGCGGTTGTTTCTGCGGTTATAATTACCCCTGCCGCCTCTGCGGTTGTTTCTCTCCTTGGGATCGGGACCGATTACAACGTGTCTCTGAGTATTCTCTCCCTCACTCCAGGAGGTAGCTCCTCTTACCTTCTGAACGGTAGTATGTAAAATTCTTCTCTCGTAAGGATTCATCGGCTCTAAGGAAGTTTTCTTTCCTGTTTTAACAGCCTTGAACGCGAGCTTACGGGCAAGAATTTCAAGAGTTTTCTCTCTCTTTTCGCGATAATTTCCCGTATTAACGGTAATCTTGAAGTAGCTGTTATCAACGTGATTTGCAACTAAGCTTGTAAGATACTGAAGAGCGTCGAGAGTTTCTCCGCGTCTGCCTATAATATATCCTACGTCTTCGCCTTCAATATTGAAGGTCGCGCTGGTTTCGTTTTTCTCAACCTCAACAGTTACTCCCTCAAGGTTCATAGCGTTAATAACGCTTACTAAGAATTCCTCGGCAACATCCGCGGGGTTATCTTTTTCGTTGATGATAACCTTAACCTGAGCCTGCTTGCCGCCGAAAATACCGAGTACCTTTTTTTCGGCTCTCTGAACAACTTCAAACTCTACTTCTGCGCTTTCATCAAGACCAAGCTCTGCTTTAGCGTTATCTAAAGCTTCCTGTACTGTACTGCCGGTACCAATAACTTCTTTAATCATTATTTCCCTCTAATTTCAAATTACTTTTTATTCATTTTTGCTTTATTATCTGACGAATAACCTGCGGGGGCATATTCGTATTTTACAAGGGCTTCCTGCTGCTCAAGCAAAGCAATATGCTGAGCCTCGCTCTTAGCCGTAAGAGCGGTCGGGCTGTAGAATTTACCCATAACAATTGACTGCACAAGCGAGAATACAGAGTTACAAATCCAGTAGAAACCTACCGCCGCGGGAACCGAATATGCAATCCATGCCGAGAACAGCGGTAATCCTATGAACATAATCTTCATACAACCCTGCTGAGACTGGGCGTTGCCGTTTATTTTCATCGTAATAAGCGACGTTGCTACCGAAGTAACAAAGCACAGTACGGGCACAAGCGAGTAAACCGAAACAAGTCCCTGACTGCTCGGGCTTACAAGAAGGTTAAATCCGGCAAAATTAAAGCCGTTTACGAACATCTCAATATTTGCGGCGTCGCTGCCTGAAGTAAAGAGCTGTCCGATTAATTCTCTTGAATCCGCTAGGGTACGAACAAGATTAATTTCCTGATAAGTCGCTCCTGTTGCCGCTCCGGCGTGATGAGAAAATCCCGGAATCGAATTAATAAAATTCGTAGCGTTTGTAACTAAATCCTGGTTTATATGCAGTGTATTTGTAAGAGGATACGCAACGCAGTAGAAAATTCCGAGCATAATAAACATAGGTACTATACTCGTAAGGCAGCCGCCTGTCGGGCTTACTCCCTCTTTTTCATACAGCTTTTGTATCTCTTCGTTTGCTTTCTGCTTATTGTTTGCGTATTTTTCTCTTATTTCCTTTTGCTTTTTCTGGAGTCTCGCTGTACTCGCCATACTTTTCTGCTGTTTAATTGAAAAAGGAAATAATACAAATTTAATTATAATCGTGAAGATTATAATTGATACTCCGAAGTTCTGAAATACATAAAACAGAGCCCAGAGCAAGTATCCCATGATACTACCGAAAAAACCGAAAATTTGCACTAAGGTTTACCTCTCTTTTTTCCCTTTTATACGCCTTTCGGGCACAGGGTCGAATCCGCCCTTTGAAAAGGGATTACATCTTAAAAAACGCCATAGTGTCAGAAAAAAACCTTTAAAAGCGCCGTGCGTCTCGATAGCTTCTATCGCATAATGAGAACAGGTCGGATAGTATTTACATCTCGGCGGAGTTCTCGGCGAAATATTATTCTGATAAAATCTCACAGAACCAATAAGTATCCTCTTCATATCAGGTTACTTTCCTTAAACGCTTTATACATTGCCTTTTTAATATCCATGCTTTTAAGATAAGGGGTTTTCCCCCTCGCAACAAAAACAAAGTCGTAATTACCCTTAAGCGTTTCGGATACCTCATAAAAGGCAGCTCTTATTATTCTTCTCGCACGGTTACGTTTTACGGCGTTTCCTATCTTTTTTCCTGTGGTTATTCCAAATCTCGTTTCGTTGTTTCTGTTCTTACTGAAATAAATAACCAATTCGGGAGTTACTGAGCTTTTTCCTCTTCTGTAAAGCCGGTGAAAATCCCTGTTTTCCTTTAAGATTTTTACCTTATTCATTTATTAACCACCCGGAAAAAATGACTTTACAAAATCTCTCGTAAAGTAATAAAGACCACCCTTGAAAAAGTGGCCCTATTTTAGTATGACAACTTCTTTCTTCCTTTAGCTCTTCTTCTTGCCAATACTTTACGTCCGTTACGAGTTGACATTCTCTTCATAAAGCCGTGTTCTTTTTTTCTGTGTAATTTCTTAGGCTGATATGTTCTCTTCAACTTGATTACCCCCTTTCGGACATAGTATTACATATAAATGTACTAAGCTATTATAGTATAAAAATTTCAATTCGTCAACAAAATTTTTTTCTAAAATTGTATTTTTAACAGATTTAATAAAAATACACAAGATGTAGTATATATCCGATTATAAAACACAATTTATAATCAATACAATTACACTTATCCTCGTGTTAAAATATTTGTATTATATATACTTATATATATTACAAATTTTTAATTGCATTTTTGCAGAAAAGTTGTTATAATATAAATGATTATGATGGAGGAGTTTGGACTGTTAATTTTCAACGGTTTTAAGCTTCCGGTTATCGTGAAAATATTAAGAATAAAGAAAGGGAAAAAATGGAAAATTTTAAAGAAACATGGAGTATAATCTGCGATTACTGCAAAAATAAAATGACCGATATCGCTTATAATACATGGATAAGTAAAATAGAACCTATGGGGCTCGATTTTGATAAAAAAAGAGCGGTGCTTATAGTTCCTAACGATTTTCACCGCCAGACTCTCGAGCGCTGCTACAAGGTTCTTCTTGAGGAAGCCTTCAAGGCTGTTTTTGATACCGATATCAAGGTTGAGTTTACTATTCCTAGCGAGGAACCTAAGGAAGAAATTACCGAGAATACTGCCGAAAACAGTTATGAATATACCTTTGATAATTTTATCGTAGGCAACTCAAATAAATTTGCTCACGCCGCTTGTCTCGCGGTAGCTCAGAATCCGTCAAAGGCTTATAATCCTCTTTTCCTCTACGGAAATTCCGGACTCGGAAAAACTCATCTTCTAAACGCGATAGGAAACGAGATAAAAAAGAACGACTCGTCAAAGTCAATCTGCTATATTAAGGGCGATGAATTTACAAACGAGCTTATCGAATCTCTGCACCGCGCAAAAATGCCCGAGTTCAGGCAGAAATACCGTTATGCCGACGTGCTTTTAGTTGACGACGTTCAGTTTATCGGCGGTAAAGAAAGTACGCAGGAGGAATTCTTCCACACCTTCGAGAATCTTTACCTCGACCATAAGCAGATAATTCTTACATCCGACCGTCCTCCCAAGGAAATAAAAACTCTTGACGACCGTTTAAGAGGAAGATTCGAGATGGGACTTATTGCAGATATTCAGCCGCCTGATGTTGAAACCCGTATCGCTATCATAAAGCGCAAGGCGGAGCTTATGAATATCGAGATTCCGAACGACGTCTGCGAATATATTGCAAACAACTTAAAAAGCAATATCCGCCAGCTTGAGGGAACCGTTCAGAAAATCAAAGCCAGAAATAATCTCGACGGCGAAAAGCCCTCTATAAAATCAGTTCAGAATATCATCGCGGATATTCTCAATAACGAGGAACCGCCGGAGGTTACAGTAGACAGAATCACAGAGGAGGTTGCACGAACCTTTAATGTTTCGGTTGAGGAGCTTAAGAGTTCTAAAAACCGAAGCGCCTATATCAGCGGTCCGCGTCAGGTTGCTATTTACATAATAAACGAGCTCACTACCTTAACTCAGGAAAGTATAGGTAAGGAATTCGGAGGCAGAGATCATTCTACTATAAAGTACGCTATTGATACAACTGCTAAAAAATTAAAAAAGGATTCCAAGCTTCGTTCTATTGTTGACGATATCATTAAGAACTGTTCAACGTAAGTTTCTCTTTTTTAAGAAATAAATAATAATTATTATAGTAGTATTAGTAGGGACTGTTGAATTGTTAAAAAATTCCAGGAAGCAGGCTTTTACTGGAAAAACGGAAGGAAAATTTTTAAGGGGCAATTGTTGATAATGTTGAAAATCAGACCTTTAAGAAAATATTATCCGCAAGCTGTTGAAAAATGATTGTTGAATGTTGAAATAAAAGTTGAAAACTTTTTTAATTACCCGGAGGTAAAAATGAAGATAAATGTAATGAGAAGCGATTTAGCCGAGGCGGTGACTATTGTATCGAGAGCAGTATCGAGCAAAGCGACAATTCCCGCCTTGGAGGGAATACTTATTAAAGCGTACGGTTCTAAGCTCAATATCTCGGGCTATGACCTTGAAATCGGAATTAATACTAATATAGACGCCTCAATTTCACAGCAGGGTGAGATTGTTGTAAGCGCAAAGTATTTTTCAGAAATAGTCAGAAAGCTTCCCGAGGAGGTTGTATGTATAGAAACCGACGACAGGATGATTACTTATATTACAAGCGGCCACGCCGAGTATCAGATTGTCGGAATGAATTCCTCCGAGTATCCCGACCTTCCCGCGTTTGAGGAAACAGAGGGCTTCGAGGTTGAGAACGATCTTTTAAAGGAAATGATAAGACAGACGGTTTACGCCGTATCCGATAATAATTCAAAGCCTATTTATACCGGTTCACTTTTTGAGATTGAGAATAAGATGTTTAAGATTGTCGCTATTGACGGCTACAGAATGGCAATTCGTCAGGAAGCTATCGACAGCGATATTAATACTCAGTTTGTCGTTCCGGGAAAAACCCAGCAGGAGGTTTTAAAAATTTCCGGCAGCGACGAGGAAAAGGTGTATATCAGCGTAGGCCAGAGAAATATTATGTTTAAAATAGGGGAGTACAGTATTATTTCGAGACTTATCGAGGGTACCTTCCTTGATTATAACAGCACTATTCCGAAAACTGCTAAAACCGAGTTGACCGTTAATACAAGACTTCTTATAAGCTCGGTAGACCGTATGTCGCTTTTAAACGGAGATAAGCTTCAGAGCCCCGTAAGATGCAATTTTTTGGGAGATGAGATTAAGCTTTCCTGTTCGTCATCTATCGGTAAGGCTAACGACGTTCTTTCCGTTCCGATAAACGGTGAGGATGTTGAAATCGGATTTAACAACCGCTATCTTCTTGACGCTTTAAGAAATGTTGACGCGGATGAGGTTAAGATTTCTCTTAACGGAGGTCTTTCACCGATGATTATAAGACCTGTATCGGGCGACAGCTTCATCAGTCTTGTAGTTCCTATGAGGCTTGCAAATGCATAGAGAAAAAATTAAAATAAACGGCGATTTTATAAAGCTCCAGGATTTACTTAAATTCTCCGGACTGTGTATGACGGGAGGTCATGCCAAGATTGTTATTCAGAACGGCGAGGTTGAGCTTAACGGCGAAGTATGCACAATGCGCGGAAAGAAGTTAAAAAACGGGGACGTTGTAAAATTCGACGGAAAAGAAATAGAAGTTGTTTTAGTATAATAATGTATTCACCGGAGGATGAGGGATAGGATTTGTATATAAAAAAACTGAGTTTTAAAAATTATCGAAACCTCGTTGACGGTGAAATTATACCCTGCGAAAAAATTAACGTTATTCACGGAGATAACGCTCAGGGAAAAACAAATATAATAGAAGCGCTATGGCTTTTCTGCGGAGGCCACAGCTTCAAGGGCTCTAAGGAAAATGAATTTATAAAATTCGGGGAAAAGTTCGCTAAAATCAAAGCCTCCTTCTTCTCGCAGAACAGGGAACAGGAAGCCGAGATAATTTTTAACGGCACTAAAAAAGAGGTAGTGATTAACGGAGTTAAAAAAAGCTCGTCCGCCGCGCTTATAGAAAAATTCAACGCGGTAGTTTTTTCCCCGGAGGATTTGACTCTTGTTAAAAGAGGGCCTTCGGCAAGGAGAAGATTTATTGACGGAGCTATCTGCCGGGAAAAGCTCAGAAACGCCGTAACTATTTCAAAATATAATCAGACTTTAAATCAGAGAAACGCGCTGTTAAAGGATATTTACCGCCACCCGGAGCTTAAATCTACTCTGTCTATATGGGACGAAACCCTGTGTATACTGGGCGCGAAGATAATTTTTCAAAGACTTTCCTATATAGACAAGCTGAAAAAGGATGCGGGAAAATATCACCTCGGAATTTCCGATAACAGCGAAAAGCTGGATATTATTTATAACTCAAACTGCTCCGCCGTATACGGAGATAATGAGGAAGAAATATATAATAAAATGGAAGATTCCTTAAAAAAGTCGATTAAGGATGATATAAACAGCGGATTTACGAATATAGGTCCTCATCGGGATGATTTCAATATCATTATCAACGACAGAAAAGCTAAGGTGTTCGCGTCGCAGGGTCAGCAGCGCAGCGCGGTTTTATCCTTAAAGCTGGCTGAGGCTAAGGTGCTGAGTACGCTGATGGGGGAGAACCCGGTAATTCTTCTTGACGACGTACTCTCCGAGCTCGATAAAAAGAGAAGAGATTTTTTACTCAGTAAAATTAAGGAATATCAGGTTTTTATAACTACCTGCGAAATTCAGGAGGACGAGATATTAAAGTCCGGAAAAAGCTTTTTGATTGAAGAAGGAAAAATAAGCTGATGTATCTTCATTTAGGGGAAAAAACGGTAATCAGAACCGAAAATATTGTAGGTATATTTGATTTGGATAACAGCACGATATCCAGGCACACGCGGGATTTTCTCGCAAAAGCCGAAAAAAGGGGAGAGGTAGTCAACGTAAGCTACGAGCTCCCGAAATCCTTTATAATTTTTGAGGAAGATGATATCAGAAAGGTTTTTATAAGCCAGATATCGGCGCAGACACTTTACCGAAGAATAATAAGCAGCGCCTGATTAATCAGTAAATAAACTAAAGTTTAAAGATTCAATATTAAGAAAGGAACGTCCGTATTTTACACGGACAGGTAAAAAAATGGGAAAACATTGTCCTTATTGCGGGAGAAGAATATCATATTTCTCAACATTCTACGAGAAAAAAAGAGGGCTTCATACCTGTACCCGCTGTAAAAAGGAAAGTAAAATAAAAACGGATTTCAGACTTATTATCGCGTTTATTGCGGTGATACTGATTGTACTTATGTTTATGATAATGTGGTACGGCTCGGGAAATTATAATAATTTCCTCGGCGTTATAATTACGGCGGCAATACTTACGATATTCTATTTTATGACTCCGCTGTTTATAAGATTTGTACCGCTTAAAAAGTACAGGGAGCAGGATTCCTCATATCCCGAGGAATATGAGTACGAATATGATTACGATAACGTTCCCGAAGCGGATGAGGACGATTTTTCGAAAACCTTTACCTTTAATAAGGATATATTCGAGCAGATAAAGGAAAAACGTCACTCAACTATTGCTAAGAATAATACCGAACCCGAGGAGGATATCGGCCATACCAAGGTAGCGGATAAAAACTACGTTCCGATAATCAAGGACGTTACCGAGGCGCACGCTTCATCCTCAAACGAACCCTTAAGAAAGGTTAAAACTCCGAGCCGCAGTCATTACGACTACGAATCAAGAGATAACTTTGATGACGAGGCACCGGTATATATTCCGAGACGCGAAAGAAAACAGGAAGAAAAACCGAACGGCTCAAAATATACAGCCAACCGGAAATTCTGAGTATGTTTAAGCTGCCGACCTGTCCGTACTGTAATACGATTTACAGATACCGCGACGTAAAAAACAACAATAAAAAAGAAATAAAGTGTTATCACTGTAAAAATATAATCAGAACGTCAAAAATAAAAGGTTATATAGTTTCAGGCGTTATACTGACCGCACTTGCGGTAGCGGTTAATATACTGATATTAAACTTAACCGCCGATTTTATAACCTCGGTTATACCGATAACGATTATAAGTATAGCTGCCGTTATAATGTTTATGATATTAAGTCCGTATTTTACGGATTATAAGAAGGTTTCCGGAGTTTCCGAAAAGGAGATTCCCTCAAAACCGATAGCGGAGCAAAACGGTAAAATGAAACGCTCCGTAAAAGCAAGAAACAGAAAAGCGAATAAGTAATTGTTCTTTTTGGAGGTAATTTGATGGATAACGAAGAAGTAAAGGTTTCAAAAGTCGAAAACGATTACGGCGCCGACGATATACAGGTGCTTGAAGGACTCGAGGCGGTTCGTAAACGTCCGGGTATGTACATAGGCTCAACAGGTCCGAGAGGACTTCACCACCTCGTTTATGAGATTGTTGATAACTCAATCGACGAGGCGCTGGCGGGCTATTGTTCAAAAATCGACGTAGTTATAGAAAAAGACAACGTAATAAGAGTAAGCGATAACGGACGCGGTATTCCTGTCGGAATTAATGAAAAAACCGGCGTTCCCGCCGTTACTCTCGTATTTACCGTGCTTCACGCCGGAGGTAAATTCGGAGGCGGCGGATATAAGGTATCCGGCGGTCTGCACGGCGTAGGCGCATCGGTTGTTAACGCTCTTTCCGAATGGGTAGAGGTTAAGGTCTGTGACGGCGAGGATATCTACTTCCAGCGTTACGAAAGAGGAAAAACAGTCTGCGACCTTAAGAAAATCGGTAAAAGCAGCATCAAAGGTACCGAAGTACGCTTTAAGGCGGACGCGAAGATATTTAAGGAAACTACGGTTTACGAGTACGAAATTCTTGAAAAACGCCTCAGAGAGCAGGCTTTCCTTAACGCAGGAGTTCATATCGAGCTGCGCGACGAGAGAACAGAAAACGTTATTCAGAAGAACTTCCTTTATGAGGGCGGTATTTCAAGCTTCGTTGAGTATATCAACAAGAAAAAGCACGTTGACGCAATCCATCCCGAGGTAATTTACTTCGCCTCAAAAAATCCCGAGGATACCGTTACCGTTGAAGTAGCTATGCAGTATACCGACAGCTATAACGAGCTTATGCTGTCGTTCGCGAATAATATTCATACCGTTGACGGCGGTACTCACGAGGAGGGCTTTAAGAGAGCGCTTACCAGGGTAATGAACGATTATGCCCGAAAATTTAATAAATTAAAGGAAAATGATAAGAATCTTTCCGGCGAGGACGTAAGAGAAGGTCTTACCGCCGTAATCAGCGTAAAGGTTAAGGAAGCCCAGTTCGAAGGCCAGACTAAAGCTAAGCTCGGAAACACCGAGGTCAGAACTATGGTGGACAAGCTTATAAGCGATAAGCTTTCCGTTTTCCTTGAGGAAAACCCCGCTGTTGCAAAGGCAATATTCGAAAAAGCGCTCGCTTCCGCGAGAGCCCGCGAGGCGGCGAGAAAAGCGAGGGAGAGCGTAAGAAGAAAATCCGCTCTCGAAAGCGCTCAGCTTCCCGGTAAGCTTGCCGACTGTCAGTCGAAGGACAGCGCCGAAACCGAGATATTTATCGTCGAGGGAGATTCCGCGGGCGGCTCCGCAAAGGGCGGAAGAGACAGGAGGATTCAGGCAATCCTGCCGCTCTGGGGTAAAATGCTCAACGTTGAAAAAGCAAGACTCGATAAGGTTTACGGAAACGATAAGCTCACTCCCGTAATTACCGCGCTCGGCACCGGTATCGGCGAGGACTTTGATATTACTAAGCTGAGATACGGAAAAGTAATTATTATGGCGGATGCCGACGTCGACGGCCAGCATATCAGAACCCTGCTTCTGACATTCTTCTTCCGTTTTATGCGTCCGCTTATCGAGGAAGGCCATGTATATATTGCTCAGCCTCCGCTTTACAGAGTAACTAAGGGAAAAGAGCACAGATACGCTTACTCCGATATTGAAAGAGACCGTATTCTATCGGAAATCGAGGGAAAAACCGAAATCCAGCGTTATAAAGGTCTCGGTGAGATGGATAAGGAGCAGCTGTGGGAAACCACAATGAATCCGGAAAGCCGTCTTATGCTTAAGGTTCAGCTCAGAGACGCCGAGGCGGCGGACGAAACCTTCAGTATACTTATGGGAGATAAGGTTGAGCCGAGAAGAGAGTTTATTGAAACGAACGCTAAGTTCGTTCAGAATCTTGATATTTAATTGAGGATATATTATGCATACAAGATCATATTTTACAGTACGCTACGCCGAAACTGACCGTATGGGAATAGTTCACCACTCAAATTATCCCGTGTGGTACGAGATAGGACGAACCGATTATATTAAAAGCTTCGGTATTTCATACAGCGAAATAGAGGAAGCCGGAATTCTTTTCCCCGTAACTAACTTAAGCTGTCATTTTGACCGCCCTGCGCGTTATGAGGATGAAATAGTAGTCCGCACCTGGGCTTTAGAGCTTAAGGCGGCGCATATTCAGTTTACCTATACCGTAAAGAAAATTAATCCCGACGGCTCTCAGGAGGAGCTCGGCTACGGCACGACGGAGCACGGAATTATCGACAGCAAAACTTTCCGTCCCGTAAGCCTTAAAAAGAGAATGCCCGAATTATACGAAAAGATAAAGGCAACATTTTAATTTTGATTGACAGTAACGGAAACGATTATTTCGAGAGGTGAATGAGTTTGAATAACGAAAACGAGATAAAGGAAATCGGAGGAAGAATTATAGACGTCGACGTCGAGAAGGAAATGAAACAATCTTTTCTTGACTACTCAATGTCGGTAATTGTCAGCCGAGCGCTGCCTGACGTGCGCGACGGTCTTAAACCGGTACACAGACGTATACTATATACAATGTATGAAAGAGGACTCGAGCCTAATAAGCCTTACCATAAATGCGCCGATACAGTCGGAGCCGTGCTGGGTGCTTACCATCCCCACGGCGACGCTTCCGTATATGACGCTCTGGTTCGTCTTGCTCAGGATTTCTCAATGAGATATATGCTCGTAGACGGTCACGGAAACTTCGGTTCCGTTGACGGCGACCCGCCTGCGGCGTACAGATATACCGAGGCTCGAATGAGTAAGATTTCAACCGAAATGCTTACCGATATTGAGAAAAAGACGGTTGATTTCGTACCTAACTACGACGACCGTCTTGAGGAGCCTACCGTACTTCCGAGCCGCTTCCCGAATCTTCTCGTAAACGGCTCAAGCGGTATCGCCGTAGGTATGGCGACGAATATTCCGCCTCATAATTTAGGCGAGGTAATTGACGCTATCGAGCTTCTTATTGATAACCCCGATGCGGAGGTTGCCGATATTATGGAATGTATTCCCGGCCCCGACTTCCCGACCGGCGGAATTATTATGGGAAGAAGCGGAATAAGAGCAGCGTACGCTACCGGCCGCGGAAAGATTATTGTCCGTGCTAAGACTGAGATAATAGAAGCGAAAAACAACCGCTTTAAAATTATCGTTA
The DNA here is from genome assembly GCA_905234015.1 of uncultured Ruminococcus sp. Taxonomy (GTDB): domain Bacteria; phylum Bacillota; class Clostridia; order Oscillospirales; family Acutalibacteraceae; genus Ruminococcoides. The sequence goes on along the minus strand of CAJOFK010000012.1, from coordinate 11,961 downwards.
CCGAGCTTCCCTACAGCGTAAACAAGTCGCGCCTTATCGAGCATATCGCTGATTTGGTTAAGGATAAAAAGCTTGAGGGAATTACGAATATCGAGGACCATTCCGACCGTAACGGTATGCATATCGAAATTGATATACGCCGCGACGCGTCGCCTCAGATTGTGCTTAATCAGCTGTTTTCGTATACTCAGCTTCAGACTACCTTCGGCGCTATTCTTCTCGCGATAGTTAACGGCGAGCCGAAGATTTTAAATCTTAAGGAATGTCTTGAGCATTACATAGATTTCCAGGTTGAAATCATCACCCGCAGAACTCAGTTTGATTTAAAGAAGGCTCAGGAGCGCTGCCATATTTTAGAGGGCTTAAAGATAGCTATCGACAATATCGACGAGGTTATTAAGATTATCCGCGCAAGTAAGGATACAGCTACCGCTAAGGTGAACTTGATGGAACGCTTCGGACTTGACGAGGCTCAGGCTCAGGCGATTGTTCAGATGCGCTTAGGCCAGCTCACCAATATGGAACGCGGAAAAATCGAGGACGAAATCGCCGCGCTCCTCGCTAAAATTAAGGAGTATACCGAGCTTCTCTCAAGCCACCATCTCCTGCTTGAGAAGGTTAAGGAGGAAGCGGTTGCGCTTCGCAATAAATACGCCGACCCGAGACGTACCGAAATCTGCCATATCAGCGGAGAGGTTGATATCGAGGACCTTATCCCCGAGGAAGACTGCGTTGTTACTATTACACGCTTCGGTTACGTTAAGAGAATCGCCGAGGATGAATATACAATCCAGCACCGCGGCGGCAGGGGAGTCAAGGGAATGTCCACCCGCGAGGAGGACGTTGCTACGGAAATGTTTATCTGTAATACCCATAATTACATTCTGTTCTTTACCGATAAGGGACGGGTATACAGGATTAAGTGCTACGCTATTCCCGAGGGCACCCGTCAGAGCAAGGGTATGAATATCGCGAATATTCTCCCGATAGCTACCGACGAAAAGGTAACTTCCATGATTCCGGTTAAGGAATTTGAGGAAGATAAATACCTTATTATGGTTACTAAATACGGTATTATTAAACGTATAGCGCTCAACGCCTATAATACGGCGCGCAAGGGCGGTCTTATCGCGCTTGACATAAACGAGGGCGACCAGCTCGCATGGGTAAGAATGACCGGCGGCGAGGACGAGATTATTATCGCAACCCGCGAGGGTATGTCTATCCGCTTTAAGGAAACCGACGTGCGCCCGATGGGACGTCAGGCTCGCGGCGTTAAGGCTATGAAGCTAAGCGAGGGCGATACTATCGTCGGAATGAGCGTTATTGATGAAAACGCGCTTGTACTTACCGTTTCCGAAACAGGCTACGGCCGACTCAGCAACCCCGACAACTACAGGGTTCAGTCAAGAGGCGGTAAGGGACTACGGAATTATCACGTCGCTAAGTACGGCAAGGTTGCCGGTATCAGCGTTATCAATCCCGACGACGATATTATCCTCATCAGCGAGGAGGGCGTTGTTATCCGAATTAACGCCGGGGACGTAAGAATCTGCGCCCGCCCGAGTAAGGGAGTAACCCTTATGAGGATTAACGGTGATAACCGCGTAGTATCGTTTGCGCACCTGCCTCACGATGACGACGAGGAAACCGAAAAGCCCGCAGATAACTCCGAGCCCGAAGCAGAGCCGGATACCGAAGAAACAGAAGAATAAAATCATAGATGGTAAGCAGGGTTTTCCTGCTTACCATATTAATATGGTAAAGAAAACGGAGCAGTTATGAAAGTTATTCTCGCTTCCGCGTCGCCGAGACGCAAGGAGCTTTTAAAGATATTATTTGATGAATTTGATATTATTCCCGCGGATGTTGACGAAAATATCCCCGAGGATATCTCAGCGGAAAACGCGGCAGAATATCTTGCAAAAAAGAAAGCGAATTTTATTGCCGAAAAATATCCCGAAGCGCTCATAATCGGAAGCGATACTACCGTCGTTATCGACGGCGAAATCCTCGGAAAGCCTGCCGATAAAGCCGACGCAAAAAATATGCTCTTAAAGCTCAGCGGAAAAACTCATAAGGTTATTACCGGAGTGAGCGCGGTGTATAGGGGAGAGGAGCTTTCCTTCAGCGAGATTACCGAGGTTGTTTTCTATGAGCTCAGCAACGCTGAAATCGAAACCTATTTAAATTCGGACGAATGGTGCGATAAGGCGGGAGCCTACGGTATTCAGGGAAAAGCCGGGCTTTTTGCCGAGAAAATTATCGGCGACTATAATAACGTCGTCGGACTTCCCGTATCAAGACTAAACCGGAAATTGAAGGAATCAGGCATATGAAAAGAGCACTTGCAATAATTTTAGTGATGATACTCGCGTTTTTCGCCGCTTCATGCGGAGAAAAGGAAACCGCGAAAAAACTCCCTAAGGGAGCTACCGAGGATGAGGCGAATTATCCCTCGCGCGAAAAGAATAATTTTATCGAAAACGATAACGAAACCGGTATGACCTATAATTTCAGGCTGAAAAATTACACCGACGCGTTCAACAGAGTGTATGTAAAGCTCGGCGGAGAATACAGCGACTATACTTATAATAAATGGAAGAAGCAATCTTCCGAAAAGCAGTCGAACGGAAAGGATTATAACTACTATTACCTCGACAGCGGTGAAATCGTTCTGACGGCTACCGAGGAGGATGAAAGCGGAAAGCTCGTAAACGTCGGCTGCGGAATAACCGTAGATAAATTCAACACGGTTAAGAATATGAAAAACAAGGTTATGACGGTCTGCGGAATAATGGCGGTTGTATCCGGAGGATATTCAAGCGACGACGTAAACTTTTTCGGAAACCTTTTTGTCGATACAATCAATTACGACGAGCACTGCTTCTGGTATGAGGACAGTATTTATCTTTATGATAAGGAAATTGCTCAAAACGGTAAAGCGACCGTCCTGTTCCGAACGATGCCCGCGGCGTCGAACATCGAGGACGACTGGAATATGCACGACTATAAGGAATACTGGTTTAATAATAATTAAAAGAAAAAGCGGAGATTTGTGAGATTTATCCACAATTCTTCCGCTTTTTTCAAATTATACTCTTTTATATTAAATAAATTGAAAAAAAACATTTACATTTTTTTATAAATATTGTACAATAAGAGTCTAAAGACATAGGAGGGAGAGATTAGTGTGAACTTTCACACTAATCTATAAATGTATTGCCCGCTCAGTTTGCCGCAGGCGGCAACGAGCGATGGCTGAAATTCCATTTACGCCTTATCTGCCCACGATAAGAGCGTAAGGAAAACGTTAATAACATTTGTGGGCAGAAAGGCTATGGAATTTGCTATGAAAAAAACTATATCTGTTATTCTGGCAATAATGATGATGCTGTCATTATTTACCATCACCGCAAACGCGGGCAACGGCCCCAGCGATAAGCAGGATGAATTCGGCTACAGAGCCTCAATCTACTTTATTGAGGACGACCCGATGCTTGATACTCCGCAGACTTATCCTGTATTTGCGGATAATACCGCGTCGAACGATATTTTAGAGGGCGCAACCTACGATAAAGATACAAACACGCTTACTCTCACTGATTTTAACCGTTCCGACCTCCGCCTTGAGCTTAATATGATGGGCGAGGACTTTAAAATTAATGTTGTCGGAGACGTAGTTTTATCAAGACTTCTTGCGCGGGGCGAAGCTTATGACTGCAAGATAACATTTACCGGCACAGGAAAAATCACCATTAATCCGACAAGAGAACACTCATCTGCGCTGACTCTCAGAGGAGATACGGCTGACTTTACTCTCCATGTTGACGCAAGCGTTAATACCGTAAAATTCTTAAGCTGCGAAAGCGCGATTACATTTATGGATGTTAATCATCCCGATAAAAATACTCTTTTCTCCGACGGAGATACCCCGATTACCGAATTTGACGGATGGCAGGACTCCGATGAAGTCCAGGTAAAGATTCCCGGAGCACGTTTAGGCGACCGCGTAGAACACGGCTATGAGCTGGGCGTTGTTAATCAGCAGCCCGGCACTACCGCGGGAATGAATAATCAATTCGCGGCGGTTTCTCTCGGAATGGGTTTTGTTGAAGATGAAAACGGCGACACAACAGATCCCGATACAGGAAGAAAAGGCTTTTACAGAGAAATGTTCCAGGTAGAAAAATTCGTCTACAACGAAAAACTCGGCGGATTTATTCCCGATCCAACCTTCAGCGCATCCCCGATGAGTGAGATTGATTTGAATGAAGAGGGTTACTTCTTTGTGACTCAGCCCGGAAGTGAAAAAGAAACGATAGAGTACTATGCTTACGACGACGCATCCGGCGAAATGGAAAAGAAAGAAGGATATGTCGTTGATAATGATGATGACGGCCTTATGTATGTAACGGACGTAGATCTTGATGCTTTATCAGCGGAAGAAAGAGAATTCTATATGGGAAAAGCCTATCCCATAGTGTATAATGATCAGACTCAGAGATATGAAATTACACCTGTTGCCGGCTTTAAAGAATTCAACGGCAACAACTTTGAAACGATAGGCTTACATTACAGATATAAAGAAGAGAAAAGGCCTTTCTATATTCAGGAACTGGTTACCGGCGAGTATGATAAATACGAGCATACGGGAGAAGGCGGAATCGGTTTACACGCGGTTGAAATGAAAGAACCAGATGATTCTGGAAGACCTCAGGCCGATATTTACGACTATGATGAGAATGATACTATTACAATCGACGGTAAGGAGTATTATATTCTGTACGGACCTTCAAACTACGGTCTTGATATGATTACTCCTGTTATGGATCAGGTTGCAGGTTATTATAACTGGTTCTACGAGCATCCCGATTATATAAGAGTCAGCCAGCAGATTGTTTCCGGCGGAAACGAAACAGGAAGCGAGGAATACAGCTCCGCCACTCAGGATATGCAGGGCGGACAGGATGTAACAGGCGGCACAATGCCCGAGGGTACCACCGAGCCTTCGGAGAACTCAGACCCCACCCGCGACACTTCCGCAGAAGCTGCTACCGACGCGACCGAAACTACTACAGGCGCCGAGGGTAATACCGACCCCACCCGTGATACCTCTGAGACAACAACCGACGCAGCCGAAAATACTACGGCGGCAGGAAACACGGAAGCTACAACTCTCTATCCCGTACTTCCCGAGGTTCCGACTATTCCTTATACAACCGTTGACCCGAACGCGACTACCGCTCCGGCAACAAGTGATCCGAACGCCACAACCGCTCCGGCTACAAGCGATCCCAACGCGACAACCGTTCCGGCTACAAGCGATCCCGGCGAGAAGGCTTCCGATTCTCAGCCTGCGACTAACAGGCCGTCCGATGACGCAATCGGCGGTGGCGATGCTGACGATAAGGCTCCGATTGATGAAATCAAGAAGGGCGTTTCCGAGAAACAGGTTGATAAATTCGTTACCAAGCAGAAAACCGAAGATGATGTTAAGGGAAGTATATTCAACCTGCTCTGCTTAAGACAGAAGAAGGTTAACAACAAAGCTATTACCGTTCAGTGGAATAAGGTTAAGGGTGCCAAGTATTATGTACTCTACGGTTCAAAGTGCGGTACAAAGAAGGGCGAGGTACCTCCGTTTAAGAAGATTAAGACCTTAAAAGGAAACTCCTATACTCAGAAGAAGCTTAAGAAGGGTACATACTATAAATATATGGTTGTAGCTCTCGATAAGAATAAGAAGGCTGTTACATCCTCAAAGAACGTTCATATCGTAACAACCGGCGGTAAAAACGGCAACGATAAATCCGTAACCGTTAACAGCAAAAGCGTTTCCTTAAATAAGGGAAAGACCTATCAGATTTCCGCTAAACAGAATCCGAAGTCAAAGTCAAAGACAGTAAGACGCCACCGCAATATCAAGTACGAAAGCACTAATAAAAAGATTGCGAAGGTCAGCGGAAAGGGTAAGATTACCGCTAAAAAGAAGGGCACGGCGTATATCTACGTTTATGCTCAGAACGGACTTTACAGCAAGATAAAGGTAACGGTAAAATAATATATTTTAACTATGCGGGGCGGCTCATACGAGCCGCTCCTTTTTCCGTAACGGGAAAAGGCTTGTTTATTATAAAAATGTGCGTTTTAAAAGGGTGAAATATATAAAAAGCTGTTTACAATTATTGGCATATATTGTACAATGAAAGGACAAGGAAAAATAACCGGGAGGATAAAAAAATGAAAACAATAAAAAACCCCCTCGCTATATTTATATCGTTTATTTTATTATGTACAACAATGATTTCCGCCGCGCCGTTCCCGGCATTTGCAACGAACGACGGTTATAAGGTTACGGTCGAAAGCGCGCAGAATGCTTTTGAAAGCGTTTCAAAGTATTATCAGCCCGGCGAAAGCTTTGACCTGAATTATTATGTCAGAGCGGATAAGTTTATGTATAACGGTACTGTTTATATGTACTATAACAAAAACGCGCTTTCAATCCCGGCAAGAAACGGCGCCGAATTCGGCGAGAAGATGAAAGAAGCGGGAAGCAACCTTCTGGTTAACTACGACGACACGAACAACCGTTATTCCTGTATTTATTCACCGAACGGTATTTACAGCTACGGAGATTACCGCACCGAGGGTATTTTAGTTACATACCATTTCACGCTTGCGAACGATATTACCTCCGACCAGGTTATTACCTTTGATATCGACGGCCTGTACGGAATCGGTACGGTCGGCAACGACCCCGAGGGAGAGGTAGACCTCGACGCTAAGGTAGAATATATTAAGAACGGCTCAGTCGTTCCCGGAAACGCCGCAGGCTTCAGCGTCAGAACGGCGCTCACCGGCGGCACGGAGATTGAACCGGAAACCACGATTCCCCCCACAACAGCCGAACCCGAAACAACCTTACCGGAAACTCAGGCAACTACCGCAACCGAAGCGGCTGAAACGACAAGTCCTGCAACCCTCCCGAATACAACAACCGCACCCTACACAACCACTGCTCCGTATACGACTACTGCGCCTAATACAACAACAGCGCCTTACTCTGTGCCGACATCCGCACCGTATACGACTACCGCACCGAATACAACGACGGCCCCCGCAACAACTGTTCCGGAAACTACTACAGCTCCCGTAACATACGAAACCACAACTCTTCTTTTCACAAACAATCAGAACTGGGATAAGGTTTACGTTTACGCTTGGAACAGCGCGGACGATAATATAAGAAATGATTACTGGCCCGGAGTAGAGCTCTCCGTTAAGGATATAAACGACTATAACGAGCCCCGATATGAGGCTCAGATTGAGTCGAGATTCGACCGTATCATTTTCTCAAACGGCGAGCAGGGCGATAACCTTCAGCAGACGGTCGATATCGCCTACAGCAATTCCGTAAAAGGCTATTATCCGATTCAAATCGTAAACATAGACGGAAAAGATAAATGGGAAGTTAACCCGTTTATTGAGTCCGAGCAATATACTTCGGAGGAAACCACAACCGAGCCCACAACCCATAAGGACGGCTATAAAATTACCGTAAAAAATGTTCAGGGCAGATTCCCCGACGTATCAAAAAGATATAAGCCCGGCGATTCCTTTAATCTCAATTACTATGTAAGAGCCGACGAATATATGTATAACGGCGAAGTTTTCCTGTATTTCGATAATAACGCGATTTCCGTAAAAAAGAAAAACGGAACGGTTATGGGAGATAACGCCGCGGAAGCTTCTATGGGCGGACTCGGAAACTATGAAACAAATTACGGCAGATATGCGTTCGCGTATACCGGAAGCGGAAAGTACGGCTACGCGGACTATAAGGAAGAGGCTGTACTCGTTACCTTCCGTTTTGATGTTTCGCAGAATATTTCCTCCGATCAGGTTATCAACTTCGATATCGACGGCTTGTACGGAATCGGCACGAAGATAGAGGACGGCGACGAAGTAATTGATGTAAACGCCGGAACTAAATATATCCACTCCGGTGAGGTAATAGCCGCGAACGCCTCGGGCTTCAGCATCAGAGCGGAGCTTACCGGCGGCACGGAGGTTGAGTCTGAAACTTCGGCAAGCGAAACAACCCTGCCGGAAACTCAGTCAACTACCGCAACCGAAGCGGCTGAAACGACAATCCCCTCAACCCTCCCGAATACAACTACCGCACCCTATACAACAACATCACCGTATACAACGACAGCTCCGTATACGACCACTGCGCCCGACACAACCACAGCGCCTTACTCTGCGCCGACATCCGCACCGTATACGACTACTGCTCCGAATACAACGACGGCCCCCGCAACAACTGTTCCGGAAACTACTACAGCTCCCGCAACATATGAGATTACATCCCTTCTTTTCACAAATAATCAGAACTGGGATAAGGTATACGTTTACGCTTGGAACAGCGCGGACGATAATATAAGAAACGCGGCCTGGCCCGGAGCAGAGCTCTCCGTAAAAGACGTAAACTCTTATAACGAACCCCGTTATGAAGCGCAGATTGAATCGAGATTTGACCGTATCATTTTCTCAAACGGCGAGCAGGGCGATAACCTTCAGCAGACGGTCGATATCGCCTACGAAAATAACGTAACAGGTTACTTCCCGGTAGAAAAAGTTACCGATGACGGAAAAGAAAAGTGGAGAGTAGAGCCCTTTACCGAAACCGCTCCCGCTTCATCCGAAACAATAACCGAAACAACAACTGAACCCGAGAGCGATACGGAAATTGTTACAACCGAACCGACAACCCATAAGGACGGTTATAAAATCACCGTTAAAAACGCTCAGGGCAGATTCCCCGATATCAGGAAAAGATATAAGCCCGGAGATTCCTTCGATTTGGTGTATTATGTAAGAGCCGATGAGTATATGTATAACGGTACCGTTTATATGTACTTCGATAACAGCGCAATTTCAATACGCCAGAAAAAAGGCGCGGTTATGGGTGATAATGCGCTTGACGCTTCAATGACCGGACTCGGAAATTATGAAACTAATTATAACCGCTATTCCTTCGTATATACCGGAAGCGGAAAATACGGCTACGCCGATTATAAGGAAGAGGATATCCTTATTACCTTCCGTTTTGATGTTTCGCAGGATATTACTTCTGACCAGGTTATCAACTTAGATATCAACGGCTTATACGGAATCGGCACAAAAATTGAAGACGGCGACGAAGTAATTGACGTAAATTCCGGAACTAACTATATCCATTCCGGTGCAGTAATACCCGAAAACGCCTCGGGCTTCAGCGTAAGAGCGGAGCTTACAGGCGGAGCTGAGGTTGAAGACGAAACTCTCCCTGAAACTACCGAACCGACCACCTCCACAGAAGAAGAATCATCTACATTTGAGCCTACCGAAACCGAAACAGAGGCTCCCGTAATTACAACGCTCTTATTTACCAACAACCAGAACTGGGATAAGGTATATCTCTACGCATGGAACAGCGGGGACGATACCGTAAGAAACGCAGACTGGCCCGGCGTTGAACTCACCGAAACAAAGGGACTTAACGCTTACGGCGAGATGATGTATTACGCGTATGTTGACTCGGCTTATGACAGGATTGTTTTCTCAAACGGCGAGGAAGGAGATAATCTCCAGCAGACTATAGATATAATCTACAGAAGCATTACCGGATATTATCCGAAGGAGCTCATTACGGTTGACGGAAAAGAAAAATGGAACGTTGTAGGGTATATCGATGAGCCCGAAACAAATCCGACATCCTCCGAGGAAACATCCGAAACTACGGAAAATGTTACGAACTCGGAAGTTGAAACCGCAACTTCCGGCGAAACCGAAACAACCGAGGAAACCTCAACCGCCGAGGAAACTACGACCGCTCCCGAGGGATATGTTATCACCGTAAAGAGTATGCAGAGAGTATTCCCCGATTTCTCAAGAAGATATATGCCCGGCGACTCCGTCGACCTTGTTTATTATGTAAGAGCCGACAAGTATATGTATGACGGAACCGTATTCTTATACTACGATAAAAATGTAATTTCAGTCAAAAACAGGAGAGGCGTTGAGCTCGGCGCGAATATGAAGGACGCGGATATGAACCTGATGGGTAATTACGACTCAGCAAAAGGACATTATTCCTGTATTTACTATCCCAACCCGAGCGATTACAGCTATGCGGATTATACAACCGAGGGAATGCTTCTTACCTTCCATTTCAACATTTCTTCCGACCTTTCAACCGACGAAACCATTATATTCGATATAGACGGACTGTACGGAATCGGTACTAAGATTAACGATGACGGCGACGAGGTAGTTGACGTTAACGCCCGTACGAATTATATCTTAAACGGTGAGGTAGTTGAAGTAAATGCTGCCGGATTTAACGTCAGAACCGTACTGACAGGCGGAACCCCGGTATCAGGAGAAACCGACCCGGTAACGACCGCTCCGGAAACTTCTACAGCACCCGAAACCACAACCGCACCCGAGACTGCTACGGCGCCGGAAACCACAACAGCGCCTCCTGAGACGACGACCGCTCCCGAGACCGCTACGGAGCCCGAAACAACAACCGCGCCCGAGACGGTCAAGCTGATGTTTACCGATAACCAGAACTGGGGCAAGGTTTACCTCTACGCCTGGAACAGCGCCGACAGCAATATCAGAAACGCTGACTGGCCGGGAGTACAGTTAACGGAAACTCAGAAGAACGATTATAACGAAAGTCAGTATTTAGCTGAATTTGACGCAAAATACGACAGAATAATCTTCTCTAACGGCGAAAGCGAAGCAAGCTTACAGCAGACCGTAGATATCGAATACGATAAATCAGCAACCGGCTACTTCCCGGTTAAGCAGGAAGAGGTTGACGGAAAGCAGAAATGGCTGGTTGAATACTGGACGGACGAAAAGCCCTATACCACCGTTACCGTTTCCGAAACAACCGAGCCGACTACCGCAACTCAGCCGGCTACAGTAACCGAGACTGTTACGGAAACCTCAACGGCAACCGAAGCTCCTACAACCAAGCCGACAGAACCCACAACAGCTGTCGAAACGACCAAGCCTACGGAAACGGTTAAACCGACGGAGACAGAAAAGCCGACCGAAGCAACAACCGCTCCGCAGACTACCGAGGCAACCGAAACTACTCAGCCCGCAACAGCCGCGCCGACAACTACGGCGGCAACAGAACCCACCACGGTTGAGGAAACAACCTCGGCTCCCGAAACAGCTACTCAGCCCGTAACCGATACAGAGCCCGAGACCACCACGGCGCCCGAGCCGACAACAGCTCCCGAGTATTATACCTTCTATTATCTCCCGTCTAAGGAGCAGGAAGCGGCTAAGAGCAGATACACTGTTTCCTACACAAGCTATCCCGGAAACGAGTATGTTGAGCTCGAGCTGACTCGGACTCCCGTTTCAAAGGACGGAGTAAATCTTTATACCGCGAGCGTTGATAAGCTCAGCGCAGATAAGGTAACGAACCTTGCGTATAACGTATACGAGGGTGAGGACTGGAAGTCCGCGATTAAGATTGAGTACGCGGTACTCAGCCACTACGACAATTACGTTGTAATTTCGGGTAATGAGAGTACTTATTATCCCGCAAATCCCGACGATAAACCCTCCGAGTCTCAAACTGCTTCAACAGCGGCGCCGACAGAAACAACAACCGCCGCCGAAACAACCGAGCCTGAATTTATGCTTTACGGCGACGCCAACGGCGATAAGCTCATCAGCATTAAGGACGGAACGGCTATTCAGAAGCACGCCGCATTATTAAGCGAGATAAGTGCCGAGTATCAGGTTGTTTGTGACGTTGACGGAGATGAACTAATCACAATTAAGGATTGCACCGCAATTCAGAAATACCTCGCGCTTATGGAGCACAACTCAAAAACAGGCGAGAAGTATTATAAATAATTAAATAGGAAACGCCCGGTATTA